>JAEDCX010000039.1 GCA_016293925.1 Lachnospiraceae bacterium
TCTCCTTCATATTTCGATACAATCTGTCGATCCTCTGCATTTCCAATTCAAGTACTTCTTTCCCTAAGTCAGTAATCAAATATATTTTTCTCTTCTCTTCCTCTCGCTGGAAAGAAATCAAACCATCCTTTTCCATTTTTGAAAGACTACCGTACATAGTACCTGGAGCAAGAACAATATCTCCATCTGTTAATTCCTTCACCTTCTGCACAATACCATATCCATGATTTGGTTCCTTCAGACATAAAAGAATATAAAACCCCGTTTCTGTCATAGGAACATATACCTTTTTAATATGAGCGTCCATTCTATCATCTCCTTATATTCCACTACGATATATCGCACTTCGTTATATCTTATATATCGCACTGCGATATATGTTGTCAACAAAAAAAGCTGATAAATTTCTTTACCAACTCTTTTACATACCATAATATTTGTATTATTCGCGCACGTCTTGCTCCTTCAATTTGTCCAAACGTCCGCGAATTGTTTCTTACACCCCTGTGCTTAAATTTCCTCTACTCACATTAATATTTCACAAAAACACAGGTACATAATCTTCAAAAAAGCCCTGAAACCCGTTTAAACTGGAGCTTTACGCGACAGCAATACAACCGTCTCCACATGGGTTGTGCCGGGGAACATGTCTATTGCCACCGCCCGCTCCACCGCATATCCGCTTGCCAGAACTGTCTCCAGATCTCTTGCCAGACTGGTGGGTTTGCAGGAGATATAGACGATCTTGTCCACCCCGTAGGACAGAATCTGTTTCAGGGCCTTCGGATGGATACCGTCACGAGGCGGATCCAATATGATATAGTCCGGCTTTTCTTCGATTTCATCCAATGCTCTCATGACATCATTCGCGATGAATTCGCAGTTATGTAAACCGTTCAGTTCTGCATTTTCCCGGGCGGCTGTCACAGCTTCTTCCACGATTTCCACACCGATTGCTTTTTTTACAACAGGCGCCATCATCTGGGTGATGGTTCCCGTTCCGCTGTACAGATCATACAGGATGCCTTCTCCTCTGACCTGACCCAGATACTCTCTTGCCGTTTCATAGAGTATCTCAGCTCCTCGTGTATTGTTCTGGAAAAAGGAAAACGCAGAGATCTTGAACCGTAGTCCCAGCAGTTCTTCGTAGAAAAAGTCCTGCCCATACAAGACATCCGTGCGATCGCTTTTCACCACATCCGCAACAGAATCATTCACGGTATGCAGGATACCGACTATTCTTCCTTTGAGATAATGCAAACCAGAGAGGAGTTGTGTGTAACGATCCAACGCCTCCTTTTCATATTCGGCATCCACCTGGGAGGAGGTGACCAGAGCAACCAATATCTCTCCCGTCTTCCCTGCTTTGCGCACCAGAAGATGACGCAGATATCCCACATGGCGCATCCTGTGATAATAGGTAACCGGCTCTGCAGCCCAGAAATTCCTCGTTGCAGTAACAATGGCACGATAATCCTCGTCCATAATTCTGCAGTCGCTGACTGTTACCAGATCATAGAAGCTTCCTCTCTTGTGCATGCCCAGGGCAAGCGGTCCGTCTTTGTATTCATCCCCGAAGGTAAACTCCATCTTGTTACGATAGCCGTCCCGGATCGGACTTCCTTTAATTCCTTCCCAACGATAGCTTTCTACACAGTCAGAATCCCTGATCACATTCCACAGAAGCTCCCGGACCTGCTGTTCTTTGAGTTTCAGCTGTTCCTCATACGGAACGGTCTGATAACTACACCCTCCGCAGAGATGGCTATGGGGGCATGGTGACGCAATCTCAAATGGTGCGGGCTGGATGACTTCCAGCAAACGCCCCTCTGCGGTTCCTTTGCGTGCCTTCTGGATCTGAATTCTCACCCGCTGGCCGGGAATGACATTCTTCACGATGCATTGTCTTTCCGTTGTATTTCCGTCCTGATCCTGTTCCATGATTACCACAGTCCCTTTATTCGTAAACTGCACCTTCGTTACATATCCTTCTGTTATATCACCTTTTCGCATTCATACACCTCAAAAAAGGGTCTGCTGTCCGCAGACCCTCCCTATCATTCTATTGTCGCACCATATGATTCCTGCATGTCACAATGTCGACTACTCAACGTCCGTGCAACAAGCCTCATCCTTCTCATCTGTGAAGAAATCCTCATCATCATCGTCATCCAGATCGTCTTCGAAATCATCCATGTAATCCGGCTTGAAATATTTATATAACGCAAATGCAATGCCTGCTACTGCAAGAACAATTCCCACGATCACTAAAATCTTGCAAGCCTTGCACTTCTTCTCTTCTACAGGCTCCTCTTTCTTCTTAATCAGTTCTGATAATTTGGAAAGATCAATCATCCTATCCTTTTTACAATCGTCACACTTTTTCATACGCTGTACCCCTTCCTGCCATAAATGGTTTCCATGTTTGGTCTCCAATCCGGCTTCCACACCTGGAACTATTCTTATTCTACCACTATTATGCAATTTTTACTACAAGAAATTTTAGAAAAAAGAAAATTATATTATACTTTTTTCAATTTTGCAAAGGCTGCATACATAACCTTGGAGCCTGCCGTGTCAAATATGACGGTAACCTGGTAATCCCTCGGTCCCTTTTCCATCGCCATGACCGTTCCAACCCCATACTTCGTGTGCATTACCCGGTCTCCTACCTCATAGTCCGGTTTCTCCATGCTGCATGGCATTCCCTTCTGCAGACCATTCAGACTGCCCCGTGTACTGCCTGCAAATGTGTGGGAATATCCTGCCGATCCCGTAGTTCCGGTACTGCCCACCGTATAGGTTTCCATCGGTGTGTACGCTCCGGATCCTGTCCGTGCAAATCCTGTATGTCCTGAACCGCTTCCGTTTTCGCTTCCGCTCCTGCGGAACGAATGGCTTCCCGATCCGGTACTGTAGATATCCGTGATCCTGCTGCTGCCACCGATCGCATAAGGGTTGTCTGTGGCAATCCTGCGGGTATAGGAGTCCTCCTGCAGATCGTCAAAGTGTCGTTTCTGCGTGGGATAATTGTCCATCAACGTTTTCGGAATCTCCCGCACAAATCGGCTGACCGGGTTGTACTGTGTCTCTCCCCGGATCATTCTTTGCCTCGCATAAGTCAGTGTCAGATTCTGTTTCGCCCGGGTGATTCCCACATAGGCCAGACGTCGTTCTTCCTCCAGATCCGCTTTGTTATCCGAGGTGACCGACAGGTAGCTGGGGAAAATACCATCCTCCATTCCGGCCATATAGACATGTTCAAACTCCAGGCCTTTCGCTGAATGCAACGTCATCAGAAGAACTCTTCCGTCCCCTTCCTCCACACTGTCAATGTCGGCGACCAGAGCCACCTCTTCCAGGAAATCGCTCAGCGTCGGTGCATCATGCGACTCTTCGAAGATCACAACCTTGCTGACCAATTCATCCAGGTTTGCCCTACGATCCTCCGCTTCCTCATCCGTCTCTGCATTCTCCTGAATACAGGCGATGTAATCGGTCTGCTCCAACACATCCTTCAACAATTCTTCCAGACCGTAATGTTGCATTTTGGCGCGGAAAACCTGGATCAGATTCACGAAGGAATTGATTTTCAACGCTGCTTTGCCGATCCCTTCGATCCGATCACAATTCCGCAGCGCATCATAGAATCCAACCCCATGTGTGGCCGCATACTGATCCACCCGAGCGATGGTCGTTGCCCCGATTCCTCTTTTCGGGATATTAATGATCCGCTTCACGGCAAGATCATCCCGGGCATTGTCGATGGTTTTCAGATACGCCAGAATATCCTTGATCTCTTTTCTGGAGTAGAAGTTCACTCCCCCGACAATATTGTAAGGAACTCCGTCCCTCACGAACCGCTCCTCCAGCACACGCGACTGGGCGTTGGTTCTGTAGAGAACCGCCGTTTTCCGATAGATGTCCGGATCAGACATTGCTTTCTCAACGATATCTCCGGAGATGTATTCCGCTTCCTCCAACGCATTATCAAATTCTCTGTAATGTAGTTTCTCTCCCGTTCCCTGTTCTGTCCACAAAGCCTTCTCCTTCCGTCCCACATTGTTGCGGATGACGGTATTGGCTGCGTCCAGAATATTCTGGCTGCTACGGTAATTCTGCTCCAGTTTGATCACGGTTGCATCCGGATAAACCTTCTCAAAGTCCAGAATATTACGGATATTGGCACCGCGGAATTTGTAAATCGACTGATCATCATCCCCCACGACACACAGGTTCCTGTTTTTCTGTGCCAGCAGGCGGATGAATTCAAACTGTGCCGTGTTAGTGTCCTGATACTCATCCACCATAATGTATTGAAACCGGTTCTGGTAATTCTCCAGCACATCCGGGCAGGCCTGAAACAGTTCTACTGTTTTCACCAGGATATCATCGAAGTCCAGTGCATTGTTTTTCTTCAGTTCTGCCTGATATTCCCGATATGCCTGGATATATCTTTTTTTGCTGTAATCGCCCATATTCTGCATCTCATATTGCGCAGGTGAGATCAACTCATCCTTGGCAGAAGAGATTGCCGCCATAAGGGAACGTTCTTTGATCGTCTTGGTATCAATCTGCAGACGCTTACAGATATCTCTCATCAGAGACTTCTGATCGTCCGTATCATAGATTGTAAAATGTGTGTCGAATCCGATTCTGTCAATATATCTGCGCAGAATTCTGACACAGGTTGCGTGGAACGTCATGACCCAGATATTCTCCGATCCGTATCCAACCAGTTTATCCACACGATCCCGCATCTCCCCTGCTGCCTTATTGGTAAAGGTGATCGCCATGATATTGTACGGATTCACCCCATTATCATCAATCATGTGTGCAATACGATGTACCAGTACACGGGTCTTGCCGGACCCCGCGCCCGCCAGGATCAGAACCGGTCCCTCAGTTGTCTCCACTGCCTTCTGCTGTTCTGTATTCATCGATTCGTAATGACTCATATTCCTCTCCATTTCTGAACGACACTGCCGCAGCGGGGCGATATATTGTCTGCACATTCCGTTCTCACGTATTCCCCTGATTCTCCCCTACTTCCCCGGGACGCTGCTCCACGTCGCCGGATCTGTCAATCAGAATCTCCATCTCCTTGGCATCCTGATGCACTTCCGTATATTCATCCCATACTTTATCCGCAGTCAGGAAAAAAGCATACCCATTGGTGGTGGTTCCTTTGTGAATCCCCACAAGATATCCTCTGGAATCCAACACCGCGGAACCGGAGGTACCTCCTTTGCTGGCATAGGTTCCCAACATGCCCTCTATCATGCCTTCTCCGGTAAAATAGCAGTCATAGGATGCCGCTTCCACCTCTCCATCCGACATGTATACGGACTGGTTCACATTTCTTGCCACAATCCCGATCCGTTCTCCCGGCTTTACCGCAGTCCGGTTCTCACGAAACACAACGCTCTGAAGCCGGTCCTCCAGTGCATCATGCACATCTCTGCGATCCACCCGCAGAACCGCAATATCATCCTGCTTATCCGCACGCACAAACCGGGCGGCTACTCTTGTCCCGTCCGCAAACACAATCATTGGATTTGATTTATTTTTCTCTGCCACATGCCGATTGGTCATGATGTAGATATAGAAATCCGTTACATCGATAATAAAGCCGCTGCCCATATACGGATCCACATCCACATATACGGATGCGAAGAGACAGTTGCCCTCTGCTGTTTCCATATCCGCTTCGTCCTCCCCGAGAATGGTTACCGGACTGACAGCACCCACACAGATCGGATCAGACAACAGACTCATGGTCACCATACCCATGAGTAAAGATTTCATGACTCTTTTTATCATGCTCTCACTTCCATTTCATACTACAGGTTATTATACTCTTTTTGCTATATGACCGCAATGACAATTCCAGCAATAATCACTGCTGCACAGAAGGATTTGTAAGCGATATTTTTCTCCTTGTACAGCACTCTTCCGGCCAGAATGGTAACGATACACCCGGACTGTTTGATCAACGTCATGACCGTAATCCTGCTGCTCTCCATACCGTTTGCAATAAAAAGAGCACGATCTGCCAGCACAAACAACAAACTCAACGCATAAATCCAGTAATTCCGAATCAGCTTTCCGAACCGGATTCTGGTTCGGGTCACCAGAATATAGATCGCATAGAAGAGAACCAGAAACAGCATGTACCAGAATTGTAGCTGGGAAGAATTCATTTCCCTCATCAGGATCTTGTCCATGAAGCCCGAAACCGCATTCAGAATACTGGATGCAAAGGCCATCACCACGTATTTCCCTTCCACACGTTCCTGATCCGTTTCCCTATGGGAATTCCCGCGGAAGCGCAACAACAGCAGGCCCAGCATAACCATTGCCAGACCTGCTATCTGATAATAGCTCATCACTTCCCCCAGAATCAACACCCCCAGAAGGGTTGCAAACAATACTCTGGACAGATCCAGAATTCCGTAATAACTGATGGGCAGCTGCTGAATCGCTTTGAAGGAAAACAACCATGCCATAAAAATTATCAGGGATTTTAATGCCGTGAAACCGCACTGCTCCCAGGTGATTCCCCAGGCATTTTCCACATCAGGGGTGACCATCAAAAAGGATATCAGGGTATAGAAGAACAACACCTCTATGATGGTATTCTTCTCCAAGCTTTTCTTTTTAATTACTTCCCGGAAGCCTTTCGCCAATCCGTAGAATAATACAAGCGCCATCCACATCATCTACACCTCTATTCAACCCGAATACTATACCACATGGTTTTTCCCGGGGCAAGTGGATGATGGTGCGAATCCCACGCTTACACGATCACACTATCGCAATTGCATCATCGCACCATAGCGTGACGAACCGCGCTACGGCATATATTCCGTGGTTACCAGTTTTTCATACGGAGCACGTTCTGTAATCTGTCCGGCGTCCTCCAGAATGTCCTGCAACAAATCAAAACTATCCTGTTCAAACACCAGATCCGCTTTCCAGGTATCCTGTGCTCTATACCGCTCCACGATTCTGGCAATGGTGTCAATCTCGGTTCCCTCGAACTGTGGTGCAATCACTTCCGCAACTTCTTCGGAGGTGTGGGTATTTACATACTCTACCCCACGTTTCATTGCATTCACAAATCCCCTGATGACATCTGGATTCTTCTCCATGTAACTTCGCAGTGCACTGAATGCGGTATACGGAACATAGCCGGAGGCTTCCCCAAGGGAAGCGACCACAACGCCCTGCCCCTGGTCCTCCAGAAGCGTTGCATGGGGCTCAAACTCCACGGTGTACATGCCCTGCCCTCCTGCAAAAGCAGCCGCCGTGGAACCGAAATCAATACTCTGATCAATCTTCATCTCCGACGGGGTCATTCCGTTCTGCTTCAGGATGTATTCAAACACCATCTCCGGCATACCACCGGCTCTTCCTCCCAGAATATCCGCATCCTGTAGCATGCTCCAGTCAAAGTCATCCACCGCTTCCCTCGCCACCAGGAAATTCCCTGCCCGTTGCGTCAACTGGGCGAAATTCACCGCATAATCCTCGGCACCGTTCAGGTAGGTGTATATGGTGCTCTCACTTCCCATGAAGCCAATATCCGCCTCCCCTGTCAGCAGTGCGGTCATCGTCTTGTCGGCACCGTAACCGGTTACAAGCGTCAGGGTAATCCCTTCCTCTGCGAAGTATCCCTCTTCTATTGCCACATACATGGGTGCATAGAAAATGGAATGCGCCACTTCATTCAGAATCACATTTCCGGATTTCCTCCTGTTTCTGCCGCATCCGGTCAGACAGCCACAGACCATCATTGCTGCCAGCAGAAAGATCATAAATTTTCTCATCGCTTTCATCTGCATATAATATCCTTCATATACCTTTACGACTATTATATGGAAGGCTGGCTGTTAGGTTCTTCCGGAAAAGTGTCGCAATGCAATTCCCGCGGAGCATGATTCCCTGCACCGAAAAAACATACTTGTGCAATTGCCATATCCTATGTAACATAGGCATTTACCGCCCCGACCTGAAAGAATAACGTTTCCAAATCATGCAAATAGAGCAGTGATTCCGGGAACCACTGCTCTTCACATTCTATGATTTGGCTTTCTTGTGAGCCTCTGATTTCTGGCCCGCTTCCATTCGCTTGGCAGCCTCTGTTTTTCGGATAGCATCCGGTTTTCTGGGAGCAGTCGTGCTCTTTCCGCTCTTCCCTGATGCGCTGCTCTTCCCTGACGTATTCCTGCCTGCCGCACCGGCTTTCGCTCCGCCGCTCATACCGGCGGATCCCTTTTTACCGGACTCCGGCTTCTTGGTTGCAGCCTTTTTCCCGTCCGGTTTCTTCTCCTCCCGCTTGCCCTGCCCGGAGGATTGTTCTCTCAAACCATCCACCATCTTCTCGATCAGAAGTTTTTTCACATAGACATCATATCCCAGCATGCAGATGAAAGAAAACATCTTCAGAAAATCTTCCGAATCTGCCGGCGCATCCTGAAACATCTCCCGGCTCATCGCATACCGCTCCGCAACATCCCGTTTCAACACATCAATCTGTGCCTTTGTAAAACGAAAGACCTCTTCGTACACATCCACCATGGCCATGTCAGGTTTATCGAAAAACCGCTCTGTCAGCGGATTCAATAAGGTCTGTATATCATTGATACTCAACAGGCCTTTCAGATAATAGATAAAAACAAGAACAACAATATGCTCTTTGGAATACTTCTTTTTCTCCGGAGACGGCAACAGATTATTCTTGGCATAATTGTTGATCATGGTTTTGGTCATGACCTTATCCCCATCCGGATCCCTCGTGGTATTCCGCAGTCGTTTATCCATGAATGTCGTAACCTGATCCATATACAGATCAATATTCGGAATCTCGTCTACCCGTATATGCTCCACACGATCCAGACTTGCCAATATGCTGTTCAACAAATCATCATTATCTATCGTCATTCATCATCCCTCACTCAATGTATACATTATATAGTAATCAAAACTACATAGCAAGAACCAAAATGATTTTACCGCTCCGACCGTCCCCAGCGGTGAATACAGGATTTCCGTTGACTTTAAAACTTTAATGTTGTAAAATCTATAAGTACTACAGTATTAAAGTGTAAAACCTCGGAGGGATGGATGATATGAACAAAAAGATTAAGACAAAGGCTGTCGATCATCTGCTGGATGCGATCCTCTGCCTCAGAACGAAAGAAGAATGTTATAATTTTTTTGAGGATCTGTGTACCGTGAACGAACTGCTCAGTTTATCCCAGCGCTTTGAAGTGGCTACCATGCTGAGAGATCACCGAACCTATCTGGATATCGCAGAGAAAACCGGAGCTTCCACCGCCACCATCAGCCGTGTGAACCGCTCTCTCCAGTACGGCAGCGACGGATATGAACTGATCTTTGAACGTCTGGAGAAAAAGGGGCTCGTGGAGGAATAACATTCGATTCCGTAACAATAAGCAGAAAGGGAGCTGTGGCCGGTAATGTAACAGGATATGTTACACGTTCGACGAGCTCCCTTTTCGTGTCTATGCCGTTCCCCTGCCGCTATGATTCTGCCGCAGTTTTCACGATGTCTGTCTTCATTATGCAGTTTCCCTGGAAAACCGCATTCTCATCAATGATCAGGCTGGATGTAGAAATATCTCCCTTGATGGATCCGGCTGCCGTAATCTCAATCTTACCATCCACGGTAATATTACCCTCTACAGCGCCTCCGACAATCACATTCTTCGCAATAATATTCCCACATACCTTGCCCTTCTCGCCAAGGATCAGTGTTCCCTCCGATGTGATGTCTCCGTTTACGCAGCCTTCTACCCTGGTTGTATCCTTCGTGGTGAAATTCCCCTCGAATACTGTTCCGGGTCCCAGAATACTGTTGATCCTGTGGGATCCGGTATCCTCACTCCTTCTTGCCATGATTACCCTCCTATTCGTAGTTACCCCTTCAATTCCATCACGTCGGATGGATTAATGAATTCTGCATTCTGCAGAATCTGGTACCCCAGTGTCGTTGTTCCGTTCGACATGAGAAACAGTGGATCTCCTTTCACCACATCATCACCCTCATGTACCCGGACTTCCAGTGAGCAACGATAGATCGTTACGTACCCATTTCCATGATCTATCCTCACAACATTCCCGTATTCTGCATCCTCTCCCACTGCAATGACGGTTCCGTGGCCGGTAGCCATGACCTCGCTTCCCTCCTGCAGTATAAACAGAATGATCGGATTCTGCGTACTGATAATCTGATTGGCCTGTTCTTCTGTAATGACAGTCTCACCCTCATCATTCAGGGTGGATTCCCCCTGCATTCCCTGGTTCCGGTCGCCACCGATCTCGGTCATGCTGACCACCTTGCTGGCCGGAATATCTGACGGTATATAGAGCTGTGCCCGGGCCTCTTCCCGCACTGCTTCTTCTCTTAGCATTCCATCCAGGGTAACCCCCATAATGGAATTCTTCTCTGTCAATTCATCATTCAGTTTCTGCAGTTCCGCATTGGCTGTCTGAAGATCATCAATCTTCTTCTCCAGGTCATCATTATTTCTGGATGCAGTGATTACGGTAACATCGTTCACATAGAAGCATAACGCTCCTACTCCTGCACTTACCACCAGCATCATCGCAATAAGTACTGCCACCACCGCGGACAGACTGTGCTGGTGGACCGTTGCATTGATATCATTGGACACGATCATGACCGTACGTTTGATCTTTCTTCTGTGCCGTTTTGATTCCATGCGCAGTCACCTCCGATAAAATCGTAACTATTTTACCATAAACAGTCCCGGAAATGCAATGTTTTTCGCATTTTCCTCTATTTCGGGTTCCAAATAAGTTTCAGAATAGAACTTTACTTTTTCCAATATCTGTGATATTCTATAGGTGTTGCGTGGGCAACATGATTATTTATTTGGAGGTATCTATAATGAACAAAGGTACAGTAAAGTGGTTCAACAACCAAAAAGGTTACGGTTTCATCTCTGATGAGCAGGGAAATGACGTATTCGTTCACTACTCAGGCTTAAACATGGAAGGTTTCAAGTCTCTCGAAGAGGGCGCTTCCGTAGAGTTCGAAGTAGTTAACGGTGAAAAAGGACCTCAGGCTGTTAACGTAACCAAGCTTTAATTTGAAGCTGGATGCACTTTTAATCAGAAGTTTTCGATGTGCCTTTTCTTAATTGATATATTGCGGCGCGTACATACGTATCCGTACTAACCGATTTTTGAAATAAGCTATTGTATTAACCAAGATTAAAGAACCGCAGAGAAAAGAGGATGGCGTGCCATCCTCTTTCTTATTCTGCAATCGTTCTCAACACTTCTTCAAACGCCATACTGCCTCCGAACAGATCCAATGCACTTCCGATCGTCGCATTCACTCTGTTTCGTCCCAACAGCTTCAACAAACGCAAATCATCCATGGAATGAATCCCGCCTGCATAGGTAATCACATTTCCCTCATACTGTCCCAGCATTCCGGCCAGTTCCGTTTCGATCCCCGACGCCTTTCCTTCCACATCCACTGCATGTATCAGGAATTCATCACAATATTTTTCAAAAAAAGCAAGCATCTTCCGGTCCAGTTTTTCTTCGGTATAGTTCTGCCATCGATCGGTCACAATATAATAGGCATCCTGCTTTTTTCTACAGCTGAGATCTATGACCAGATGCTCCCGTCCCACAGCACGGAACATGTTCTCCAGGTGATCGTAATCGATCCTGCCGTTCCGGAACACATAGGAAGTGACCACAACATGACTGGCACCTGCATCCAGATATTCCCCCGCATTCTCCGGTGTAATCCCGCCGCCTACCTGCAGACCTCCCGGATATGTCCGCAGTGCCAGCATCGCCTGCTCCCTTGTGGCCTCATATGCCGGATTGCCGGGCGGTGTCAGGAGAATCACATGCCCTCCACGGATCCCGTATTGTGCATACAGTTTTGCATAAAATGCGCTGTCCTGCCCGGATACAAAGTTTATCTTTGTGGCATCTCCGGTATCCCGCAGCGAACCGCCCACAATCTGTTTTACTTTTCCCTCATGAATATCAATACACGGTCTGAACTGCATGACCCCACCTCTGTTCTGTAATCTGTATTTATCATACACTATTTTGTGAAAAACCAAAAGGAATATTTATGTAGTTCTTTTCGTGCATGCATAAAGGCATCCCGACAGAAGAATACTAATCACGAACAAGATCAGAATGTTCAATTATCATGACCAAAATAAAAGCGTAGATCAGATGCTTTGGAAGGGAGATTATTATGGCAAAGTGTAAGAAACTACTGGCAGCTGCACTCATTATGATGGCCGTTGCATTATGTGCCGGTTGTGGTTCCGATAACGGGGACAATAACGGCAATGATATGGCAGGTCAGAACACGAATACCGGAACCGGCACCAACAACGGCACCAACAACGGCACCAACAACGGTGCCGGAAACAACAACGGTTCCAATCGTGTGGACACTGCCGAGGACAATGCAAACGGTAACGGCAACCTCTTGGAAGACATTGGTAACACAGCCGGCAATGTAATTGATGACACAGCTGACGGAATCAACAATGGAATCCATGATATTACTGATGGTGTGGATAACATGACAAGAAATGTGACACGTTAGTCCTCCCTGGTCTCTATGCAGTTATGGATCATCAATAACAGGAATAAAGGGTCTGCTTGCGGCAGACCCTTTTACTTTTCCCAATCTTAATAATCACTCATCCTTCTCGATCAGAATACCGAGCTGATAAGCCTTCAGTAATTGTTCCAGATGATAGATGCTTTCCTGCAGGGAAACGCCGATATCTGTATCCGCAACCCGGTGACGTTCCCGATAGGTTTCCACATTGATGGTATCCGAGAAAATATCGGATTCGTTCCGGACCGCTTCTTCCGCCGAAGTAAAGGGTTCATGGGAAACCAGACGCATACCGTAGGAATTGGCAACCAGCGTGTATCCGGCAATTCCTGTTTTCTCCTGATATGCTTTGGAGAATCCTCCGTCAATGATGAGTAGCTTGCCGCCGCATTTAATCGGGGTTTCTCCTCTCTTGATCTCCACCGGCACATGTCCGTTGATGATGCGGGACTTATCCTTATCCAATCCGAACTCTTCCAGAATACGGCTGATAAAGGATTCTTCCTCCAACAGTCTGTAATACGCGTTTTTCACCTCTTTGTGCGTCGTCTTATCTTCGATAAAATACCGCTCGAAGGTAGTCATCTTATCTTTACCGAATACCGGGGAATAGGGACCTGTCCAGATATACCACAGGATATCCTGTCCTTTCAGTTTCTCTCCCGCATCCTGATTGGAATAGAAGCCTTTTCTCGCATATTCATCCAGCACATCATACAGTTTCCTGCCGGAATATTTCTTGCCGTAGATGTTCACGGACTGGAAATTCCCATCCTCATCCACGGGGACACAACCATGATACAGCAGATTGGAATTGTATATCTTGTACATACTTCCCTTGGCAAACAGAAACCGCACATGATTCTGCAGCTTCTCACAATGTACAAAGGCGTGACGCAGGCGGTCAATAACCACCTCTTCTTCCGGTGTCAGCCGGTACGGATCCGCCGGATCAACCGTAGGGAACTCGGTGTCCTTGATCGGATATGCAACGCCGTCCACCACAACCGTCTTCTTCTCATAATCGATCTTATCCAACAGAAGTCTGTTTTCCATACCGAATTCCGGACGTCTCCGGATAATCTGCCCTTCCAGCTTAAACTGTATCATGGAGATCGCCTTGTGCATCTTCATATCCAGGCTCAGATCCTTGGTATTATAATCCGTATTATATTTGATGGAGAACGCATCACAATTCACATTGCGATAGGTGTCCAGCGCAAAGGTTGCCAGCGGGATCAGGTTGATCCCATATCCCTCTTCCAGAGTATCCAGGTTCCCATAGCGTGCCGACATCCGGATCACATTGGCAATGCAGGCCAGACTTCCTGCCGCCGCCCCCATCCAGACAATATCATGATTGCCCCATTGTACATCCACCGAATGGTACTGTTTCAGTGTATCCATGATAATATGGGGACCGGGTCCTCTGTCGTAAATGTCCCCCACAATATGCAGATGATCAATTACCAGACGCTGAATGAGATTGGAAAGCGCGATGATGAATTCCGGCGCCCGTCCGATTTTGATAATGGTATGGATAATCTCATTGTAATATGCTTCTTTGTCATGAATCTCCGCTTTTTCCGTGATCAGTTCTTCAATGATATACGCAAAGTCCTTCGGCAATGCCTTTCGTACCTTACTGCGGGTGTACTTGGAAGATACTCTTTTCGTAATCTGAACCAGTCGGTGCAGCGTGATCTTATACCAGTCCTCAATATTGTCCTCTGTCTGCAGGATCAATTCCAGTTTCTCCCTCGGATAATAGATCAATGTTGCAAGACTCTTCTTATCCTTCTCACTGAGGGTATTCCCGAATTCCTCATCGATTTTCCTGCGCACGGAGCCGGATCCGTTTTTCAGGACATGACAAAACTGTTCATACTCTCCGTGTATATCCGTCAGAAAATGCTCTGTTCCTTTGGGAAGATTGAGAATCGCCTGCAGATTGATAATCTCCGTAGAGGCTGCCGCAATCGTAGGATACTGATTGGACAGGCTCTTTAAGAATTTATACTCCATCTCTTCCATTATGCATGCTCCTTATGGCTTTTTTTCACTCCAAAAATCTGTCTGATGAACGGAATCAATGTTACAATCTCCGTTACCACATAGGTCACGATGAACGAAACGATCACCGAAATCAGGAAAAGAACAACCGGTGCATCAATAAACTGCTGCATAATCGCCTCCACCCAAACCACAAACACCAGATACAGCCAGTAAAATGCGTAGCTGATCTTGTACAGATGCTGTGTGACAATCGTTGATTTGTTCAGATATTGTCTCGCCATGGCAATCACCGCAAGCACCGCCGACCATGCACCAATCCATTTCGGGATCTCCACAATTACCCCGGTCCGTTCCATCCACACAAAGAGGAAGGTATACGCCGCCAGTCCGACCACGGCGATTCCGGTCAGCAGGAACCGATTGTTCTGCAGTTTCTCCAGTACCGCTTCATTTGCAAACACATAATACCCCAGCAACAGGATCAGCAGATACTGCACCAGACTCTTTCCTGCGATATTTCCCACATAACTGCCAAGAGCCGGAAGAATTCCTACAAGAAGCAGCACGATCAGTCCCGGATTGTTCACCCGCAGCTTCGGCAGTATCCGTTTCTGCAACATAACCACCAGCAACGCTACAAGCCCTGATACAAGCAGAAAGAACAGAAACCACAGATGCCCCAGTGTAAAATGTCCGTCAAACCCTGTCAGATCGGTCGCTTCCATCAGAAACACCCTGTAATGTCTGGCAAATCCAGGTACATACCCGAAGTTATAAACATCGGTAAAATAGGACAGCACAGCCACAATGCTGAAGATTCCGATGACCAAGGGAATTCCCAGACGCTTCAGTCTGTTGACCGCAAATTCTGTCGCGGTTCTCTTCTCCAGTGAATAGCGCATTGTCATTCCCGCAAGCAGGAACAATACCGACATAATCCACGGACTTATCATGGTATAAAAGGAAGAGATTCCCTTGCTCTCCCCATCCAGAATAATATAGAAATCCTCTCCCCAGCAGTTGAGTGCAAGAGCCGCCTGAACCGGCAGCAACAGCGCAATCAAAATCCATCTCAGGTTATCCACATAATGTTGTCTTTTCATTCTTTTCCCTTCTGTCCGGTCTTTCCGGCATTGATGAGATATGTATCCCGTTTCCTCCATTATAACAGATTCCGCTCAAATGTATACCACAAACCATGCCACACAACAAAAAGAAGAGTTCATGCCGTCCTTCTGCATGAACTCTCATCATCTGTGTTACTCTGCCATTCCCGGTCATCCCGTCAGCCGATTACATCCCCCATGGAATATAGGCCGGGGCCTTTGCCCGCAAGGAATTTGGCAGCCTGTATTGCACCTTTTCCAAACACTGCCCTGGAGTACGCTGTATGGGAGAACGTGATCACCTCATCCGTTCCTGCGAAGATCACATCGTGATCGCCCACAATGGTGCCGCCGCGTACCGCAGAGATACCGATTTCCTTTTTTTCCCTCTTCTTGCGTTCCTGGCTTCTGTCATATTTGTACGCATACTCATGATCCAGAACCTCATTGATGGAATCTGCCAGCGCAAGGGCCGTACCGCTCGGCGCATCCAGTTTCTGATTGTGATGCTTCTCCACAATCTCAATATCAAATCCTGCCGGGGCAAGGGTTTTGGTTGCCTCCTTCAGCAGTTTCATCAGCATATTGATTCCGAGCGACATATTCGCAGAGCGCAGAACCGCAACCTTGGCGGACGCTTCGTTCAAATGTGCAAGCTGTTCCTCGGACAATCCCGTTGTACACACAACCACAGGGGTTCCTGTGGAAACCGCATAATCCAGAAGTCCGTCAACTGCTGCCGGGTTTGCGAAATCAATGATTGCATCTGCCTTCTGCGTACATTCTGCAATGGTTTTGTAGACAGGATATCCATTCTGCTCTTTATCATAGAGATCAACACCTGCAACAATCTCAATCTCCTCATCCGCTGCAATCAGTCCTGAGATCATCTGTCCCATCCGGCCGTTACAGCCATGCATAATCACTTTCATTTACAGCACCCCGTATTCTTTCATCGCCTTCTCCAGTCTTGCCGCATTCACATCCTCCATCTGTGTCAACGGACGACGCAGCACACCGGTGTCACGTCCCTGCAGTTCGATTCCTTTCTTCACAGGAATCGGATTCACCTCACAGAAAAGAGCATCAATCAGGGCAATGCTCTTCAGTTGCAAGGCACGGCTTCCCTCAATATCGCCATCCAGATATTTGGTGACGATATCATGTGTCTGCCGTGGTGCAATGTTGGATAATACGGAAATGACTCCCTTTGCACCGAGCGCCAGCATCGGAACTGTCTGGTTATCATTGCCGGAATACAGATCCACGCATCCGTCGGCAAGCGCCATCATTCTGGCAATGTTGCTGAAATTGTCCGTAGCGTCCTTCACGCCGACAATATTTTTCACCTCTCTGCACAGTCTCACAACAGTCTCGGGAAGGATGGTGACACCACCCGTTCTGCCCGGGATATTATAGAGAATAACCGGAATCTTCACGGAATCCGCCACAATCTTGAAATGCTCAAACAGTCCTTTTTGCGTACATTTGTTATAGTACGGTGTCACAACCAGAAGCGCATCCGCGCCAACCCGCTCGGCTTCCTGTGACAGGAACACCGCCGTCTCTGTTGCATTGGATCCGGTTCCCGCAATGACAGGAATTCTTCCCGCAACCTGTTTTACACAAAAAGAAATCACATCGATATGCTCCTCATGAGATAATGTCGACGCTTCCCCTGTGGTTCCGCATACGATAATCGCATCCGTACCACCCTGAATCTGATACTCAATCTGTTCTGCAAATCTCGGGAAATCCACTTCCCCGTTTTGCGTAAATGGTGTTGTAATCGCAACACCTGCGCCTGTAAATACAGCCATGTTTCGCTCCTCCTACTCTCTCAGGATCAACCACTCGTGTAAATAATAAAACCAGCTCATATACAGATGGGCTGGCGAACAAAAACGAACTATTATTATTCCACTGATAGCGCCCCATCTTGTCAGATGACAGTTATACACCTCTTCGATGCATCCCCAAGAATCGAATCACAGGTCATCTCCTCTTTCGGCGTCGTCCCCTTTCCCGCTTCCTCCTCTGTGCCTGTCACATCAGAACCGGTACTTATGAAAAACGCAACCTCTATCCTGTTATATTGTGTTATCAACTGATAACGCAAATAATCATAACACGCACATCGCGTACTGTCAATGCGCAGTTATGATTATTTGTAACGATATAATAACTATTTGTTACAATATCCCGTCCGGTCAGTCAAAAACCTTAAATCTGACCGGTTCAATGGTATAAACTTCATCTGCAAGAATACAGGTATCATCCCGCAGCTGTATTCCGGTGAGAATAATACTCTGTTCATCGTTCCTGGCTTCCAACAGCTTCTTCACATCACCCGATGTAATAATACCATTATCAATCAAACCCAGAAGCTCATCCAGAACCAACAGGTCACATTCCCCTGTTGTGAGGACCTTTCTGGCATAATTCACTCCATTATTGATGTTGCGGATCTCTTCTCTCTGTTCTTCTTCTGTCAATTTCTCAAAGTCTCTGTCAGATTTTTCAAAACGGAAGAATTTGATCTCCGGCTCCAAACGCTTTAACAGGTCAGAATCCTCAATTCCTTTCAGAAACTGGATGATCACTACCCTCTGTCCCAGTTCAGCGGCCTTAATAGCCCTTCCAAGTGCTGCGGATGATTTGCCGATTCCCTCACCACTATAGATCTGTACTGTACCCTTTATCATATGTCTATTCCTCATCTCCTGCCGTTAATTCCAGTTTGCTGACGGAAACCTCATAAGCAACTCGACGTTCTGTCTGATCCTCATTCAGTTTCTTTACATACTCACGGCTCTGAATACGTCCCCAGATCTCACATCTGGTACCAACTTCAAACGTAGAAGCAAATCTGGCATTGCGTCCCCAACAGATGCAGGGGATGTAGTCGGATTTGCCATACGGTCTGTTCACTGCGATCAACAGATCGGCAATCTCTCTGCCGAGGGGCGTCTTACGATATACCGGTTCTTTGCAGATAAACCCATCCAGATAGATCTGATTCGTTCTGGAATTCTCACTACCCGCACGCTCCACCTCATCGGGATCCACAAAAGTAATCTCACGCACAAAAACGGAGAGCACCAGTTTATTTTTCCGCTCTTCATGACGGTTGTAGGATCTGAACTGTCCGTTGGCTTCTATGTATGCGCCCTTATAGTCAGCCTTCACATCCATCAGACGTTCCGATACCATCAGCGGAATGATATCCATGGAATCGCTCAGACGTACCACTCTGACATCTACCATATAGAAGCCTTCACCGTATACCTCGTGACTATAAGTGAAATCACTTACGATCTCACCGATAATCGTTACCTGATTGTTCTCAATTACTTTATCTGTCATTATGTCCTCCTGTTCTACGTCACCACTCTGACTGTAGTTTATAATATTTGTCCCTTTTTCATAATAGACCAAAATGACGGTTTGTGAACCATTAAGGCATCGCACTTTTTCATGGAAAACAGTATGTCTGATGCCCTGTTTCATTTACATATTACATATCATACCCCAATTCTGTTCTTTTTGCACCATCATTTTGCAAAATTTCCGTTTTGTATTTACATTCATTTGCATGTGGTGCTATACTGTTTAAGTTTTAGGGCGTTCGTCCCGCATGTATAGAAAAAAGAAAAACAAACCATAACAATACGAAAAGATCAATAGGAGTTTCCAAAATGATTCAGGAAAGAAATGATGTCAGAAACATAGCAATCATCGCCCATGTCGATCACGGCAAAACGACCCTGGTAGATGAATTGCTGAAGCAGAGCGGCATATTCCGTGCCAATCAGGAGATTGGGGAACGGATCATGGATTCCAATGATATTGAGCGGGAACGCGGCATCACCATCCTGTCCAAGAATACCGCCGTTACGTATCAGAATACCAAGATCAATATTATCGATACCCCCGGGCATGCGGATTTCGGCGGAGAAGTGGAACGGGTTCTGAAAATGGTAAACGGTGCCATTCTCGTTGTAGACGCCTTCGAAGGCGTTATGCCCCAGACCAAATTCGTCCTCCGCAAGGCTCTCGAGATGAAGCTCCCAATCATCGTCTGTATCAATAAAATTGACCGTCCGGAGGCCAGACCTACCGAAGTGGTTGACGAAGTACTGGAACTCTTCATGGATCTGGACGCAGACGAGTCTCTTTTGGACTGCCCATTCGTATTTGCTTCCGCCAAAGCAGGAATTGCTTCCATGGATGCCAATGTAAAGGGCACCGACATGGTTCCTCTTTTTGAAACAATTCTGGATTATATCCCGGCACCGCAGGGAGATCCGGATCTTGGCGCACAGATACTGATCAGTACCATCGACTATAACGAGTATGTGGGGCGCATCGGTATCGGTAAGATTGACAACGGAACGCTTAAGGTAAATCAAGAGGTGATGATCGTGAATCATCACGAGCCTGACAAAATGAAAAAGGTGAAGGTCTCCAAATTATATGAGTTCGACGGTCTGAACAAGGTGGAAGTGACCGAGAGCCACATCGGCTCCATCGTGGCAATCTCCGGTATTGCAGACATTCACATCGGCGATACGCTGTGTGCCACCGATAATGTGATTCCGATTCCTTTCCAGAAGATCTCAGAGCCTACGATTGCCATGCATTTTATTGTCAATGACTCTCCGCTTGCCGGACAGGAGGGCAAATATGTGACCAGCCGGCACATCCGGGATCGTCTTTTCAGGGAACTGAATACAGATGTCTCCCTTCGTGTGGAAGAGACAGAGAATACAGATGCATTCAAAGTATCCGGACGAGGCGAGCTGCATCTGTCCGTTCTGATCGAGAATATGCGTCGTGAGGGATTTGAATTCGCTGTCAGCAAGGCCGAAGTTCTCTACCGGCATGACGAGAACGGCAAACTGCTGGAGCCTATGGAGCTTGCATACGTGGATGTTCCGGACGAATTCTCCGGCATCGTGATTGAGAAGCTGAGCCAGCGAAAAGGTGAACTGCGCAGCATGGGAACCACTTCCGGCGGATATACCCGCCTTGAATTCTCCATCCCCTCCCGGGGGCTCATCGGTTACCGGGGGGATTTCATGACAGATACCAAGGGCAACGGTATCCTGAACACCATCTTTGACGGCTACGGTCCCTACAAGGGAGATATTGCATACAGAAAGCAGGGCTCTCTCATCGCCTTTGAAGCAGGTGAGTCCATTACCTACGGTCTGTTCAACGCCCAGGAACGGGGTACTCTTTTCATCGGCCCCGGCGAAAAGGTATATTCCGGCATGGTTGTCGGCCTGAGTTCCAAGCCGGAAGACATTGAACTGAACGTCTGCAAGAAAAAGCAGCTGACCAACACTCGTTCCTCCAGTGCGGATGAAGCACTGCGGCTGACGCCTCCCAAGATCTTAAGTCTGGAGCAGGCCATCGACTTCATCGATACCGACGAGCTGCTGGAGATCACACCGAAAAGTCTCCGAATCCGGAAGAAAATTCTGGATCCGACGCTCCGCAAGCGTGCGAACATGAAGAAATA
>JAEDCX010000104.1 GCA_016293925.1 Lachnospiraceae bacterium
TGCGGATTCTTCCGGTGGGGTGAACATACTCGGACCGAAGATGGCGCAGCAGGTGGTGGGAGATTTTACTTATGATTTTCTTATGCAGGCGAAGGAAAGGGCGGACGGTCAGCTTTTGATTCTGTTGTGTCCGAAGACGACTTTTGCACTTGTCGGGACGGAAAAGGCAGAATTCCGGGACCGGGTACTTACCGGACCGATGTCGTATGGAGAAGGCTGCATCGAAATGATTGGGAAGGCAGCATTTACGGGGCAAACATGTATTAAGAATGTCGGATATCAGCTCAAAAGTGGTATGATTAAAGAAGTGATTTTGAAATAACTGCCGATATTGAAGGAGGAAGAAACGTTTATGAGCACGAAAGAGGAACTGTTAAAGCGCCTGTCAGATGGCGTGGTAGATATGGAAGAAGATGATGTTGCCGAGGCGGCACGGGAATATCTGGATGCAGGGTATCCGGCATATGACGGTATCATGGAAGGGCTGGTAGACGGAATGAATCGCGCCGGTCAGCTCTACGAGGAGGAGGAATATTTTGTGACGGACATCCTGCTCTGTTCAGATGCCATGTACGTAGGACTGGATATACTCCGCCCGCACCTTCCCGCAGTGGAGGGGGGCAGGAAAGTCAAGGGTATCATCGGGGGCGTTGAGGGAGACACGCATGATATCGGGAAAAACCTTGTAAAAATCATGATGGAAACGGCAGGTTTTGAGATGATCGATCTCGGAAGAGATGTACCGCTTCAGAAGTTTGTGGATGTGGCAAAGGAAGAACAGGTTCAGTTTGTCGGAATGTCCACTTTGATGACGACGACCATGGAAGGAATGGCAACGGTGATCCGATTGCTGGAAGAGGCGGGAATTCGGGAACAGGTGAAAGTGATCGTAGGAGGCGGTCCGCTTTCACAGAAATACGCGGAAAAGATCGGGGCGGACGGCTATTCACCGAATGCGGTTGAGGCGGTCAGACTGGTTAAGAATCTGCTGAATATTGCTTAGGAGTAAACAATGTTAACACCAAAAGAAAGATTAAAGTTTATCTTAGATGGGAAACCGGTGGACAGGCCGGCGTGTATCTGCCCGGGCGGCATGATGAATATGGTGACTTCCGAATTGATGGACCGTGTGCAGGTTTATCTGCCGGAGGCACATACGGACGCGAGAATGATGGCGGATCTTGCAAAAGCTGTATACGATGAGAAATGTTTTGAGAATTATGGAGTCCCGTTCTGTATGACTATCGAAGCGGAGAGACTGGGGGCCAAAGTAGATATGGGTACAAGGGTTTATGAACCTCATGTTGTGGAATATGTCCTCAGTACAGTAAGTGACTACAAGAAACTTGTGCCAGCGGATATCCATACGGGCCGGGCAAAAGTTGTCACAGATGCCATCCGTATTCTAAAAGAGGAGACGGAAGGGGTTCCGATCGTCGGGAATCTGACAGGCCCGATCAGTACTGCGTCCTCTGTGATGGAGCCGGTTACATTTTACAAAGAACTGCGCAAGAAAAACAGAGAAGCGCATGAGTATATGGAGTTTATTACGGATCAGCTGATTGAATTTGGACGCGCAGAAATCGAAGCGGGAGCGGATGTGATCGCCATTTCCGACCCGAGCGGCACCGGTGAAATACTGGGACCGAAATTCTTTGAGGAATTTGCCGTGAAATATTTAAATAAGCTGTTGGAAGGGCTTCAAAAGGAGAAGATGGGGACGATCGTACACATTTGCGGCCAGATGCGGAATGTGTATTCCGAGATCAACAAGGTCAAAAGCGATGTGCTGAGTTTTGATTCGATTGTATCCATGAAAGAGGCCAGGGAGCATCTGGAAGAGCGGATTCTGATGGGAAATGTGAGTACCTATGCGCTGGAATTCGCAGAACCGGAGAAAGTTAAGTCACTGACCAGAAACAGTATGAACCACGGGTCAGATATTATCGCTCCTGCCTGCGGCCTTGGAATGAAATCGCCGCTTGTGAATGTGAAGGCGATTCTGGAATGTCTGGAAGAGGAGGCGCATGCCTGATGGCTGAGGTGAAAATCATGCAGATAGGACAAATCCTTTCCTGTGATGAAGGCACAAGCCTCATGCAGTGTCTTGTGGATGCGGGCGTCTTTATTGATAATCCCTGCAGCGGCAAAGGAATTTGTGGAAAATGTAGAATCAGGGTGGTGTCCGGAAATGTATCAGAGCTTACGGATACAGAAAAAAGTATCCTAAGGCCGGAAGAAATCCGGCAGGGAATCCGTCTGGCCTGTCAGACGGAAGTTTTTGACAAGGCAGAAGTTGAACTGCTTCAGAAAGAACGGAAACACGAAGTGCTCACACAAGGGTATATGCCGGAATTTGAGAGAGAACTGCGGCATGAAGGATATGGTGTGGCAATTGATATCGGAACGACGACGGTGGTGACAGCCCTTATTGACCTTACAAACGGAAAAGAAATCGCGAACGCATCCATGATCAATGCGCAAAAGCATTATGGTCTGGATGTGCTTACCAGAATTACATATGAGTATGAGCATCCGGAAAACGGGGCAAAGCTGCTGCAGCAGGCAATCGTGAATTCCATCAATGCGATGATCGGAGAAGTTTGTCTGGAAGCTGGAGTTTGCAGAAACGATATCCGGAAGATAACCGTAGCGGCAAATTGTACGATGATGCATATGTTGCTTGGGGTGGATGCCAGATCTATCGGAAGAGCTCCCTACAAACCGGAGTTTACGGAAGCAAAACGGTTATCGGCCGGGGAGATTGGCATTGATGCCGGTGAGGATGCAGAGCTCTATTGTCTGCCGCATGTTTCAGCTTACATTGGGGCAGATATTGTTGCCGGAACGTATGTATGCGAGCTCCAGAAGAAGAAAGGGAATGTTCTCTTTATCGATATCGGAACCAATGGGGAGATCGTTCTCGCCAACCAGGGCAGGCTGCTTTGCTGTTCCTGCGCAGCCGGTCCTGCGTTGGAAGGGATGAATATCAGTTCCGGAATGCGGGCGGCAGAAGGCGCGGTGGAAGATGTGAGGATCGATGAAGCCGGAATCCATCTGAAGACGATTGCGGGGCAAAGTCCGGCGGGAATCTGCGGCAGCGGTATCCTTGCAGTTGTAAAAGAACTTCTGAGAAACAAAATGGTAAAAAAGACAGGTGTGTTTATCAAGAAGGAAGAATTGGATGAGGCGGATTACCGATACCCGATGATTCGGCTCAACGGGATGAAACGAGAATTTATTCTGTGCAGAGAGCCGGAACTTCTGGTGACGCAGGGGGATATCCGGCAGGTACAGCTTGCGAAAGGAGCGATTCTGTCCGGATTTACAGCGTTACTGAATAAAGCCGGTATCAAGATGGAAGAACTGGATCAAGTGATGATCGCCGGACAGTTTGGGGCACATCTTCCGGTCGATTCCTTGACAGGAACCGGTATTCTCCCGGAAGTCGTTAAGGATAAACTGGTATATGTGGGGAATTCCTCCAAAATAGGTGCTTATATGGCTCTGATGTCGGGAAAAATCAGAAAAGAGATGGAGGAACTGGCAGAGCATATGGAATATATGGAACTGGCTGAGACGGAGAATTATGAACGGATCTTTACGGAGAGTATGATTTTCCCGAAATATTAATAAAGTATTGATGGTTGTGTATTCGATATGTTTGGTAGAACGGCGCTGTGGAACGTAATTCCCGGCGCCGTTTGTGATATGTATAAAGGTTTATTCTTGAAATTTTGAGAATGGAGAAAACAAAGCTGTAAGTTGCGTTCACTCATTGAAAAATTGAAATCATCATGATATGATAAGCAGTAGTGTTTCTGTGCTTT
>JAEDCX010000040.1 GCA_016293925.1 Lachnospiraceae bacterium
CGAGATCGGCTTCAACCAGCCGGCAGGAATGCTCTATCCGTCAGAGAATCCATTCGCATAAGGAGAAAGAATTCATGTTATATGTAGGTATTGATTTGGGAACGTCTGCGGTAAAGATGCTGTTAATGCAGACAAATGGTAAGATCGAGAAGATCGTATCAAGAGAGTATCCCCTTATCTTCCCTCACTCAGGCTGGTCTGAGCAGAAGCCGGAGGATTGGTGGGATGCGGTACAGTCAGGTCTTGTGGAATTATTGGACGGCTGTGACAAGAGTCAGGTTGCAGGAATCAGCTTCGGTGGTCAGATGCATGGTCTTGTTATCCTTGACGCAGAGGATAACGTCATCAGACCGGCCATTCTGTGGAATGACGGACGTACCACCAAAGAGACAGATTATCTGAATGAGGTCATCGGCAAGGATAAATTATCCCGGTATACGGCAAACATCGCATTTGCCGGATTTACAGCGCCGAAGATTCTCTGGGTGAAGAATAATGAGCCCGAGAACTTTGCGAAGATCGCAAAGATCATGCTGCCAAAGGATTACATCGCATACATGTTATCCGGTACATTCTGTACCGATGTATCCGATGCATCCGGTATGCTTCTGTTCGATGTAGAGCATAAGTGCTGGTCCAAAGAGATGATGGAGATCTGTGATGTGAAGGAGAGCCAGCTGGCTCAGATCTTTGAGAGCTATGAGGTAGTCGGTAATCTGAAACCGGAACTGGCAACGAAATTCGGTCTGTCCGATCAGGTGAAGATCATTGCAGGTGCGGGCGATAACGCGGCAGCAGCTGTAGGAACCGGAACGGTTGGTGACGGAAGATGTAACATTTCCCTGGGAACCAGCGGAACCATCTTCATCAGTTCCGAGAAATTCGGCGTAGATAAGTTCAATGCGCTTCATTCCTTTGCACATGCCGACGGACATTATCATCTGATGGGATGTATGCTGAGTGCAGCGTCCTGCAATAAATGGTGGATGGAAGAGATCATCAATACCAAGGATTTTGCAGGCGAGCAGAAGGGTATCGAGAAGCTGGGAGAGAATGAAGTATTCTTCCTGCCATATCTGATGGGTGAGCGTTCGCCGATCAACGATCCGCTTGCCAGAAGCTGTTTCCTCGGTATGTCCATGAACACCACACGTACAGATATGACCCAGGCGATTCTGGAGGGTGTTGCCTTTGCAATCAGAGATTCTCTGGAGGTTGCAAGATCCCTTGGAATCAAGATTGAACGGTCCAAGATCTGCGGCGGCGGTGCGAAGAGCCCTCTGTGGAAGAAGATGATCGCTAATATTCTGAATATCAAGATTGATGTTATCGAGAGTGAGGAAGGACCGGGATACGGCGGAGCGATTCTGGCAGCAGTCGGATGCGGCGAATACGCAAGTGTGGAAGAAGCAGCCGAGAAGCTTGTGAAGGTGGTAGATACCGTTGAACCGGAAGCAGAACTCGTAGAGAAATATGAGAAACAGTACCGGAAGTTCAAGAAAATCTATCCCGCTCTGAAAGAAGTATTTCACTATAATGACTAATCAGTAATCAAACAGGTTGCCGGAAACGAAACTGTAAGAATCGTGGAAGGCAACCTGTTTTTGTTTCGGGAAGAGATGTGCAGGTACAGAACTTTTTTTTAATTGCCTCTCCTGCCATGATACCTCTTGTAACGCTTGCCGGATCGACGATTGCGTCGAATCTTCTGTCTGCGGCGGGAAAATCCAAATTGGTAATTGTGTACAAGTTTCCGTACGATGAACAGGACGATCAGGGCTCCTGTAATACCCAGTATCCAATAGAGCACATGCTTTACATTAATGAAAATGGTTCTGGATGTTCTGTCCGCAGATTGGGCGTTTCCGCCGGATCCGTCAGGAAGACCGGAAGCATTCCCTGTATTGCTGCCGTCATCACCATCGGTTCCATCCGGAGCGTCGGTAAGGAATTCATCTCCGGGCATTCCGTCCTGTGTATCTAAGATCACGGCATCAGCCGAACCTGCGGTTTCCACGGACCGGATGAGAATGTTGCAGGTTCCAACGGTGACACCGGCATACCGATAGATGATCGTAGCCAGTTTGCCTGCATCGGTTTCTTCGTATAATATGGATTTCTCAGTATCCGAGAACGCAGCGGTAACAGGAAGAATAACGGATGCATCCGGATCCGGTGTCAGGATAGACTGACTGTTGCCGAAGACATCATATTCCGATTGGAAAAAATCATAGGTCTGGATGTTGATTTCCGGGTCATTCTCGGAAATATTGTATTTCCTGTAATTGCCAAAGCCGTAATTCAGAAGTGCAATGGTATCGGTAAACTGACTGGGTGACTCCTCCTTCAGAACGACGCAGATCAGTTTCATGCCGTCCTTCTGGGCACAGGTCACCAACGTCTGTCTGGCTCTGTCGGTATATCCGGTTTTGCTACCCACGAGGTACGGATATGCGTATGCACAGTTCGGCAGGAGCTTGTTATGGGAGAAGACTGTATTCTCCTCGGAGATCTGATAGGAATAGGTGGAGGACATCTTGCACAGAATCTCATGACCGAAGAAGGCTCTGGCGATGACGGCCAGATCATATGCGCAGGTATAATGATCCTCATGGAAAAGACCATTGGCATTCATGAAGTGGGAATTCACACATCCCAGATCGGCGGCGGTCTGATTCATCAGGGTAGCAAAATCCTCCATGGTTCCGCTGATGTGCTCGCCGATGGCATTGGCGGTTTCATTGGCGGAGCCCACCAATAATCCGTAGAGGGACTGCTCCATGGTGTAGATCTCTCCCGGTTTGGCAGCCATGTGGGAAGAGTCCCAGGTAATGGCATTGATGGCATCTGCGGAGAAGTACACTTTCTCATCCATGGAGCAGTTCTCATACGCAATGAGACCGGTCAGAAGTTTAGTGGTACTGGCCGGATATTCGGCAGCATAGATGTTCTTGGCATACAGAATCGTACCGGTGTCTGCGTCCATCAGAATCGCGGAATCCGCACTGACGACAGGACCGGTGGGCCAGCCCGCAATGCTGTTGGATTCTACCGGAATCTGTCTGCGTGCTTCTTCCTCTGCGGCGTAGTCGATCTCTACGGCATGGGAAGTGATGGTACATTCACCGGAACACAGGATTCCTACGGAGAGCAGACACGTAATGAATGATATTCCTGTTCTTCGTAAAAAAGCGGTGAGTTGTTTTCTCATATTGAAACCTCATATGTAAGTATGATCTATTTAAGAATATGATACACCATTTTCAATAAGAAGCAAAAGAATACTTTTCTTTTTCCAGAAAATGATGTATGATATAAAATTTGAAAGGATAGCAGTATATTTTATGAGACTACGAAACATACCCGGTGCGGATGAAGTCATTGAGAAGAGTGAATATGTGATACAGGATCCTGCGTCCCATAAAGGCAGGTGGAAAGCGTTGTTCGGGAATGACAACCCCATCCGTATGGAGATCGGTATGGGGAAAGGAAAATTCCTGACAACCCTTGCCGAGCAGAATCCGGATGTGAATTATATCGGTGTGGAGATGTATACAAGCGTTCTGCTCCGGGCGGTCCAGAAACTGGAACAGCAGGATCGGAAACAGGAGAACATTGTGTTCCTGCGGATGGATGCCAGAGATCTGGAGGAAGCGTTTGCGGAAGGTGAGATCGACCGAATTTATCTGAATTTCTCGGATCCCTGGCCGAAAGACCGACATGCCAAGCGGCGGCTTCCTTCGGAACAGTTCCTTGGAAGATACCGAAGATACCTGAAACAGGACGGACGGATTGAATTCAAGACGGACAATCGTGCGCTTTTTGATTTCGCCGTGGAAGAGGCCGGGAAAACGGGATGGATCTTTGAGGTACTGACGTATGATCTGCATCATGATGAGAAGCTGATGCAGGGAAATGTGATGACGGAGTATGAAGAAAAGTTCTCATCCATCGGCAATCCGATTCACAAATACATCATTTACAGAGAGGAAGTACCGCAGGAGATTACCGTGAAGTCATAGACTCTGTCTGATGTGGGAATACTGATTAATAGCCCGCGTGTGGGAAGAACCCACCGGCGGGATAAGAGAAAGGAAGGAGAATACAATGGAAGTAATCGTAAATGCAGCAAATTTTGATGAGGTAGTTCTGAAGAGTGAGAAACCGGTCATGGTGGATTTCTACGCCACCTGGTGCGGTCCGTGCAAGATGATGGCGCCGGTGGTAGAGCGTATTGCAGAGGCGTATGAAGGCAAGGCGGTCATCGCGAAGCTGGATATTGATGAAGCGATTGAGATTGCGCAGAGATATCGTATCATGAGCGTGCCGAGTTTTGTTTTTTTCCGTAACGGAGAGGTTGTGGATACTGTGATCGGAGCAGTTAATGAGAAAGAACTAACCAGCAGACTTGAGGAGAGATAGAGGCAATGTTCGTATTATTTTTTCTGCTATGGGTGATCTTTAACGGACAGTGGACACTGGAGATTGCAATCTTCGGCGTCGTGATCGCGGCAGTGATGTATGCTTTTGTGTGTAAATTCATGGATTACAGCGTGAAAAAGGATCTTTTCATTCTTCGAAAAGGTCTGTACATAGTACAGTATATCGGGGTGCTGATCAAGGAAGTGATCAAGGCAAACGGTATGACAATCCGTTTCCTGTTTGCGGGGAAGAAACGGAAACCCCAGCCGGTGCTGATTCATTTCGATACAACGCTGAAAACCAGAACGGCCAGAGTATTGCTGGCCAATTCCATCACGCTGACTCCGGGAACCATTACCGTCTCTCTGGAGGAGAATCATTACACGGTGCATTGTCTGGACAAGAGTATGGCAGAAGGAATTGATTCCTCTGTTTTCGTTCGTCTGCTTACGAAAATGGAGGCTCCGCTTCCGGAAAAGAGAAAGAAGAAGGAGGGTGCGGGCAATGAATAGTGGGATTCCTGCAATTGAATCTGCTACAGATACACTGCTGACGGTGACGATGATTGTACTCGGCATTTTCCTGTTTGCCTGTCTGCTCAGATCTGTTATCGGTCCCAGAATCGCGGACCGCATTGTGGCAGTTAATATGATGGGTACCATGATTATGGTAATCATCGGTATTCTGGCGATTTATCTGGGAGAAGGATATCTGGTGGACATCTGTATCATTTATGCGATGCTCTCATTCCTGGCAGTGGTGGTAATCTGTAAGGTATACATGGGAGTATATCGGGAGAAACAGATCAAGAAGGAGGAGGAAGAGAAGAATGAATGAGACCATGTATTGGATCCGGTTCTATGCGGCGGCAGCGTTCCTGATTTCGGGAGTTGTAATCTTTACCATCGAGCTTCTGGGCGTTTACAAATTCAAGTACATATTAAATCGAATGCACTGCGCAGCCCTTGGGGATACACTGGGAATCGGTCTGTGTCTGATCGGTCTGATTATCCTGAGCGGCTTTAATTTTACCAGTCTGAAATTCTTTCTGGTGCTTCTGTTCCTGTGGTTTTCTTCTCCTGTTGCGTCCCATCTGGTATCCAGACTGGAGACGAATACCAATCGGAAACTGAGTGATTATTGTGAGGTGAAAGACTGATATGGAGATCTTTATGTGTATTCTCTTGGGATTTCTGGTGGTATGTGCCATTTCTGTCAGTTTTTCCAAAAATCTGTTGAATTCTATCTTAATCTATATGTCCTTCAGTCTGATCATGTCCGTGATCTGGATTCTGTTGGAGTCGCCGGATCTTGCCATCACTGAGGCAGCGGTAGGCGCAGGCGTCACAAGTGTTCTTTTCTTCGTGACCCTGAAGAAGATCCAGCAGATCATCCATACGCCGGCGCAGGAAGGAGATCACAGGGAAGACGAGGGAAAGGAGGAAGTTCACAATGAGCAAAACAATGCATGATGCAGGTTGTGCGGATACTCCGGACGATGAAATGAAGCAGGAAGTAACCGAATCCTCCCGATTCAAAACCTGGCTTGCCGGAACGAAGGATCCGTATATCGGTCACGTCGAGATAAAGCGACCGGAAGAAGAGCCTGTGAAGGAAGAGATTCCCATTGATGAGCGTCTCAAAGAGAAAGTCCAGATCCGTGAGGATGTTTACGCGTATTCCGGAGAAGGCTTTCTGTCCAAATACAGGATCCTGTATCGCATTGCGGCGGTTGTATTCTGTTTATTGCTGGTAGCCACCCTCCTGCTGACGGTTTCTTATATGCCCAAGACCGGCAGTGCGACCAATCCCGTCAACAATGAGGTGCCGGAGAAGTATATTGAAGAGGGACTTCAGGATACCGGTGCCACCAATATCGTAGCCGGAATGATTCTGGACTATCGTGCATTTGATACGCTGGGGGAGAGTCATGTTCTTTTCGTGGCAACCATTACCGTCATTATTCTGATGCGGATCGACAAAAAGAAAAAGATGGCGGGTGATACCGATCCGGAGACCAAGGAGCAGGCGGAGATCAATGATCGGATCTATGAACCGAAAAACGATGCGATTCTGCAGTTCGCTGCCAGATTTCTCGTTCCTCTGATTATGATTTTCGGAATCTATGTTGTGCTGAACGGACATCTGTCACCGGGTGGCGGGTTCTCGGGCGGTGCGATCATCGGTGCGGGTCTGATCCTGTATCTGAATGCATTCGGATTCGAGAAGACAGAGCGGTTCTTTACGGAGAAAACCTTCAAGAGAATCAGCTTCGTGTCGCTGGCATTCTACGCCCTGGCAAAATGCTATTCCTTCTTCATGGGTGCCAATCATCTGGACAACCATATTCCGAAGGGAATTCCGGGGCACATCTTAAGCGGCGGACTGATTCTGCCCCTCAATATTGCAGTGGGATGCGTTGTGGCGTGCACCATGTATGCATTCTATGCATTGTTCCGGAAAGGAGGATTCTAGGATGGGAGCCAATCTGATCAATAATTACGCAGAAGCCGTTTCCATGCTGCTTTTCGGAATCGGTTTCACGAACCTGCTGCTGCAGAAAAATCTGATTAAGAAGATTATCGGTCTGAACATTATGGATTCGGCCGTTTATCTTTTCCTGGCTCTGAAGGGCTATATCGACGGACGGGTGGCACCGATCGTGGTGGACGGCGTACAGGAGGTGGAGGCGTACATTAATCCGATTCCCAGCGGACTGGTGCTGACCGGTATCGTTGTGTCGGTATCCTCCACGGCGCTGATGCTGTCTCTGACCATTCGTCTCTACAAGCGTTATCACACCCTGGATCTGGATGAGATCTCTTTCAAATTGAAGAAGGAGGGACTCTAAGATGCGCGATTTTGTACAGAATCTCCCTCTGTTCTCCATCATTCTCTGCCTGCTGTCCGGAAGCGGAAGCTCCATGCTGAAAGGCAGAACTGCGAAATGGGTGAATACCGTGGGCATCTCCCTGGTGGGCGTCATGTCGATGATCGTCATGCTCTATTGTACGGAGCATGGTTCGTTTGTGTATATGATGGGTCATTTCCCGGCACCTTGGGGTAATGAGATACGCGCCGGCGTTCTGGAAGGCTTCATGGCGATGTTTTTCTGCATCATCATGCTTCTGTCCATGCTGGGTGGACGTAAAAAAATAGACGATGAGGTTGAGAGTACCAAGCATAACCTGTATTACATTCTGGTGGATTTGTTGCTGTGTTCCCTGATTGCGCTTGTCTATACCAACGATTTCTTCACGGCGTACGTGTTTGTGGAGATCAATACCATTGCTGCCTGCGGTCTGATCATGATCCGGCAGAATGGCAGAACCATTGAAGCAGCGGTCCGATATCTGATTATGAGTCAGGTGGGCTCCGGTCTGTTCCTGGTGGGTATCTGCATGCTCTATGATCTGACGGGACATCTCCTGATGAGCAATATCCGGGAGGCGATCGCGCAGATTGTGGCAAACGGCACTTACAGTGAACCGATGCTGGTTTCCATTGCGTTGATTACAGTGGGACTTGCCATCAAAAGTGCTCTTTTCCCGTTCCACTCATGGCTGCCGGATGCATATGGATATTCCAATGTTTCTTCCGCAGCGATTCTGTCCAGTCTGGTCTCCAAGGGGTATATCTTCCTGCTGATCAAGATTATGTACAGAGTGGTTGGCTTTGATGTGATTATCAACAGTAAGGTATTACATGTACTGTTTATTTTCGGCTTGATTGCCATGGTTTCCGGATCGGTCAGTGCGATCCATGAAAATGATATCCGTCGTATGATTGCGTTTTCTTCCGTCGCCCAGATCGGATATATCTACATGGGACTCGGTATGGGAACGATGGCGGGTGTTGTAGCAAGTATTTTCCATATTCTGGCTCATGCGGCCACCAAATCCATGTTGTTCATATCAGCAATCGGTCTCACCGATGTGTCCGGCGGAAGCAGACATTTCAAGGATCTGACCGGTGCGGCATACCGGAATAGGATTGCCGGACTGGGATTTGCGGTGGGCTCCCTGTCCATGGTTGGTATTCCGTTGTTCTCAGGGTTTGTCAGTAAATTATTGTTCATGGAATCCGCTGTGGAGCTGCACTGGTACAAGATGCTGCCGGCGCTGGTCGTTCTGGGGATCAGTACGATTCTGAACGCGGTCTATTTCATGAAGACGGTCATCCGGATCTATACGCCGGTGGGCAGTCTGTATGACGGCAAGGAAGGATATGAGGTTCGTGCATGGAGCAGACAGAAGCTGTATACCGTGACCATTATCCTGTTTATCATTGTAAATAGTGTACTCGGATTGTGCTCCGGACCGATCATTGACCTGATTCAGGACGGTCTTGGCATGTTTACGTAGGGAAAGGAGAAGAGAGATGGAAACACTTATGTACTTATCCATTCTGGTGCCGATTCTGTCGGGAATCATCCTGCTGATTCTGCCGGAAAAAAAGATGAGTCGTGTCAGTCTGTGTACTGCAGTGGGCGTTGTGTTGTCCGCAACAGCTCTTCTTGTGGGATTTACGCTGATAAACAATACAGGAGAGATGGTAGAGGTTTATCGGCTGACTGCCAGGCTGACGCTGGCTTTCCGGATTGATACGGTGGGTGCCGTGTTTGTCAGTGTGGTTTCGGTTGTATGGGTGGCAGCAGGATTCTTTGCATTTACCTATATGCAGCATGAGGAGCATGAGAAGCGGTATTACGGCTTCTACCTGATTGTGTACGGTATCCTGATCGCCCTGGATTTTGCGGGTAATCTGGTTACTTATTATGCATGTTTTGAACTGATGACCATCTGCAGTATGCCCATGGTATTACATAATCAGTCCAAAGAGGCGATTATGGCAGGTTTGAAGTACCTGTTCTACTCCTTCTTCGGTGCTTATATGGTTTTGTTCGGATTCTATTTCCTGTTCAAATATGCGGTATCCCTTGATTTCGTTCCGGGCGGCGGCAATGTGAGCCCGATTCTCATACAGGGACACCGTTCCCTGATGCTGGTGGCCGCCTTCTGTATGATTCAGGGCTTTTCCGTGAAAGCCGGTATGTTTCCGCTGCATGGCTGGCTTCCCACTGCCCATCCGGTGGCACCGGCACCTGCTTCCGCAGCATTGTCGGGTATTATCGTGAAGGCCGGCGTTCTGGGAGTTGTCCGCGTGATTTTCTATCTGTTCGGGACGGATTTCCTGAAGGGAACCTGGGTTCAGACGACCTGCCTGATCCTGGCCCTGATTACGGTATTCATGGGTTCCATGCTGGCATATCGTGAGAAGGTACTGAAGAAAAGACTGGCGTATTCCACGGTCAGCCAGGTGTCCTATATTCTGTTCGGTCTGTTTATGATGAACGCCACAAGCTTTACGGGTTCGATCCTGCATGTGGTGTGTCATGCGTTGATAAAATGTGCCCTGTTCCTGGTTGCCGGTGCCCTGATCTTCCATACCGGTAAGACGGGTGTGGATGATTTTACCGGTATCGGGAAGAAAATGCCGGTACTCCTGTGGTGTTATACCATTGTTTCCCTGGGACTGATCGGCATTCCTCCGATGGGCGGATTCATCAGCAAATGGTATCTGGCTACCGGTTCCCTGGAGGAAGGAACGGCAGTATTCTCCTGGCTCGGTCCGGTCATTCTCCTGGTGAGTGCCCTGTTGACAGCCGGTTATCTGTTGCCGATCACCATCAAAGGATTCCTGCCGGGGAAAAACTACGACGTTTCTTCTGTTGTGCATAAAGAACCGTCCGTATGTATGATTGTGCCGATTCTGGTTCTGACTGTTCTGTCGGTACTGGTGGGTCTGTTCCCGTCGGTGCTGACGGATGTGCTGACACCGTTAACCGAATCCCTCTTTGGGATGACGATGTAGGAGGGATGGAAGATGAGTGAGACATTATTATTAATCGTGATTCTGTTCCCATTACTGTTCGGTGCGTCGATCGCATTTATTCCGTTCCGGAAAAGAGCACATATGACAGTGTATACAGAGATCATTACCGTTATTACCACCCTGTTGTGTTTCCTGTTGATCTGCAATCGTCCAACGGATCAGCTGGTACTCTTTACTTTTGTGGAGAAGTACAATATCTCTTTCCGGATGGATGGGATGAGCATGGTATTTGCAGGACTGGTTTCTTCGCTGTGGCCGCTTGCGACATTGTATTCTTTTGAATATATGGAGCATGAAGCAAACGAAAAGACATTGCGGGAGAGCACGTTTTTCGCAATGTACACCATGACCTTCGGTATCACCCTGGGAATTGCGCTTGCTTCCAATATGCTGACCATGTACATCTTCTATGAGATGCTGACGCTGATTACGGTTCCGCTGATTATTTTCTCCCTGTCAAGAGAAGCCATTCTGGCATCCAGAAAATATCTGTATTACTCTCTGGGCGGTGCTGCCTTTGCATTCATCGGACTGGTATTCCTGATGAAATACGGTGACAGCATTGAGTTTATGCTGGGTGGCGTGCTGAACATGGACAAGGTGGGGGACAGGCAGAACGTACTTCGCCTGATCTATGTTTTCGCTTTCTTCGGGTTTGGCGTCAAAGCGGCGGTATGGCCCTTAAACTCCTGGTTGCCCCAGGCCGGCGTTGCACCCACACCCGTTACGGCACTGTTACATGCGGTTGCGGTGGTAAAATCCGGTGCGTTCGCGATACTGCGGTTGACCTATTACAGCTTTGGTACGGATTTCCTGAGGGGAAGCTTTGCGCAGTATGTGCCGATGGCAGTGGTGATCTTCACCATCGTGTACGGATGCTCCATGGCAGTCAAAGAGCGGCACATAAAGAGGCGTCTGGCATATTCGACCATCTCGAATCTGTCCTATATTCTGTTCGGCGCCCTGGTGATGACTCCGCTTGGCATGATCGGTGCCCTGAGTCATATGATCTTCCATGGCGTGATGAAGATCTGTTCCTTCTTCTGTGCGGGAGCGATCATCTGCAAAACAGGAAAAACCTATGTATATGAGCTGGACGGTCTCGGCAGGAGAATGCCGAAAACTTTCTGTATCTTCACAATCTCTGCACTGGCACTGATGGGTGTGCCGGGGTTGTGCGGCTTTATCAGTAAATGGAATCTTGCGAATGCTGCGGTGGAGAGCGGTGTGGTTTTGAATTATGTCGGCATTGCTGCCCTGTTGATTTCGGCACTTCTGACGGCAATCTATATGCTGCAGATTGTCATCCGTGCTTTTTTCCCACAGAAGGGATTCGATGAGAGCTCGGTTGGACAGTTCCGTGACCCTGGCTGGAAGATGCTGGTTCCCCTGACACTGTTTGTGATTGCAATTATTCTTTTCGGTCTGTATTCTGCACCGTTGACGGAACTGTTCGGTGATGTTGCAGCCGGTTTGTTATAGGAGGGTGGAAGATGGAAGGGAATGCTATGTTATTCTGGCTGGTTATGTTTCCCATCCTGGGTGGATTGGCAGTGTATCTGACGGGACGCAGATCCAAGAAGGTGCGGGACGTGGCGGCCAATCTTGTGACCATCTCGGAATTCGCGGTTCTGGCGTATCTGTTGATTACGAAGGCATACAATGGGGATAACTCCTGTACGGTGCCGGGGATCTGTGGATTGGGACTGCATTTTCGATACGATGGGTTCCGTGCCGTGTATTGCGGTGTGGCAGGTTTGATGTGGATGATGACCACGCTGTTCTCACCGGAGTATTTCAGGCACTATCACAATCGGAACCGATATTATCTTTTTACCATGTTTACACTGGGGGCAACCATGGGCGTATTCCTGTCCGCGGACCTCTTTACAACGTTTATTTTCTTTGAGATCATGTCCTTCACCTCGTATGTGTGGGTGGCACAGGATGAGAGAGCGGAATCCCTGCGGGCGGCAGAAACCTATCTGGCTGTGGCAGTGATCGGCGGTATGGTTATGCTGATGGGGTTGTTCCTCCTGTACAACATGACAGGAACGTTAGTGATTGCTGAATTGCAGAATGCGGTGGAAGATTATCTCGCAAAGGGCAGTATGCGGAACGTATACGTGGCCTGCGGATGTGTTTTCTTCGGATTTGCAGCCAAGGCAGGTGCTTTTCCGTTGCATATCTGGCTGCCCAAGGCGCACCCCGTGGCTCCGGCTCCGGCGTCTGCGCTGTTGTCCGGTATTCTGACGAAAGCCGGGGTGTTCGGTATTCTGGTAGTAAGCTTCCGCACCCTGCTGGGTGATGTACCCTGGGGCAGATTCCTTCTGGTGATCGGGCTGATTACGATGGTGCTGGGGGCAGTCCTCGCATTGTTCAGCGTTGACCTGAAAAGAACACTGGCATGCTCCTCCATGTCCCAGATCGGATTTATTCTGATTGGCGTCGCCATGGGATGTATGCTGGGGGAAGAAGAGGGAGCGCTGGCGGCAAGAGGCGCGTTGCTCCATATGGTGAATCATTCCCTGATCAAGCTGGTACTGTTTATGGCAGCAGGCGTGGTATACATGAACCTGCACAAATTAAATCTGAACGGTATTCGCGGATTCGGCCGCAGGAAACCGTTCCTGCATGTGGTATTCCTGTTGGGTGCCATGGGGATCAGCGGTATTCCGTTGATGAACGGATATGTCAGTAAGACATTGTTGCATGAGGCGATTCTGGAGGGCGGCAGGTTTCTTGGGAATCCCGACCTCGTGGAGTGGATTTTCTTAGTCAGCGGCGGGCTCACCCTGGCATATATGACAAAGCTGTATGTCTGCATTTTCATTGAGAAAAACGAAGATCCGGAGCTGCAGAGCAAATACGACAACATGAAAGATTACATCGGACTTCCGTCCCGTCTTGCACTGGGGATCAGTGGGCTGATCCTGCCGGTATTGGGCGTAGCTCCGAAGCTTATCAATGACAGGATTGCGGATATCGGCCAGGATTTCCTGGCAGTTGGGCAGATGGAACATGCGGTACACTATTTCAGCGCGGAGAATCTGAAAGGCGGAGCCATCTCCATCGCGGTAGGAGCGCTGGTGTATCTGTTGATTGTCCGGAAACTTCTGATGAGGAATCACCGGTATGTGGACGCCTGGCCCCGGGTATTGGATCTGGAAAATGCTGTTTACCGTCCGGTTCTGCTCCGTATCCTGCCGGGAATCTGCGGACTGGTCTGCAGGATTCTGGACAGTATCATCGACGGTGGTGTGGTATTGTCCCGTAAAACGGTTTATCACGACCGTAAGCTTCCCCATGAACTGGAGGAGGGAGATTACGGAACCCATGTGATGGGAAGCATGATGGATGGCATGAACGGTCTGCTGAACAAAACGATCCGCAGAAGTCACCCGAAGCATCTGACCCAATCCTATGAACACAGACTTGCCATGCATCAGGTCCGGCGTAAGGAGATCCGCGTGATCGTCACGCGAAGTCTGTCCTTTGGTCTGGCATTTACCTGCCTGGGACTGTTACTGACCATCGGATACATGCTGTATTATCTGTTGTTCTAGGGATGTAAACGATATGTAATGGAAGAACACCTTCGGGTGTTCTTTTTTTGGATAGGATCAGGATTAACAGCCTGTTTTCGTCCGATAGAGCAAAAAGCGCTCCGCAAAGATTGCACTGCGGTGGTGAGGCGAGGATATTACCAAAGCAACCCACCGCAGACAAGAATCTTTTTATGTGTTGAATACAATTGGTCTATAGTATCTGATGTAGTTGATTACTGATATATTCAGTATCTTATCGAATTCAAAAAGGGCTGACAGTGACAAATTGATTGCAATAGTGATAAAACTCAATATAGTCTGTAGCCACATATGCACTTGCCATCGGAAAGAGGAGTATGACTTTCCACCTTGTAAATTACTTCGTGAAAATACATGGGACAGCTAAGACATTGAGTATAGCGATCTTCCTGCCGCTTGTGGGTTTGAGGGCCTGCTTCAATATACGAATAGGATGTGCTTTTTAGGTATTTGATGGGATGTGTACATGGCCATTCAAAACCTTGAGCATTTACGGATAATGTGTTACCTAACAAGAGTGTGATTGTAAAAAGTAAAGCTACAATTTTTTTTGTCTTTTTCTTCATTGTTTTCTCCATTCCTGAGTTAAAGTGTATAGTTACAGGGTCATAATATATCAAATAGATCCTAATTTTTGGTATTTGACAAAAAAGTAGGATATTTGAAGAATATGACAAAATGTCATACAAATGTATTGACAGACACATTTGTAGTAAAATATACTTGAATAAAGGGGAAGGAGGAAAGAACAATGTGTAAAAAGAGAGTACTTAAAAGAAGCGTAGTTATGTTATTAGCAGTAGTAGTGTTAGTTATTAGTCCTATGACAGTAACAGTTGAAGCAGCATGTAGACATTTAAGTAGTTATGTAGTAAATGAAGAGAAAAGTTATTCCGAGGCAGGTCCCAAAACACATTTGTATGAAATTAAAGAAATAAGAGAGTGCCTCGTATGCGGTGGGACTTTCTCACAGAGAACAGTTCAATTAGAAGAACATGTTGATACCGGAAATGGAAAATGTAAATGTGGCTATCAGTTATGGTGGATTCCGCCGTCAACATGGAGTTTGCGATAGTAGCATAGGAGGAAAAAACATGCGAAAGGGAATGAAACGGATTATCTTAGGGCTGGTTACCCTCGTGTTATGTCTGAGCTGTGTTGGCTGTGGTAAGAAAACTGTGGTTTTCGAAGAGGAGATAGATTTGGGGCAGCCGGTTGATGGTGAAACAGATATGAATGACCCGGATCTGGGGGATGTTGTCCAGAATACATTTCGGTTTACAGCAGACTACGCAGGGGATGAGAAGGATTGCCCGGGTGCCATCTATAAGAAGGTTACCGTGGAGGATGCGAGAAAACAGGGTCGTTCCATTATTAAGCTGGACTTTCCCTATGATGACGGTGTTGTTTCGAATGCTGTGAAACAGTATAACAGTATTCAGGATGACTACTATGTGGATATTCAGTTTATCAAGAATTACGATCCCTCTCGGAAGTTCAAACCCGGAATCGAGACCATTCCGGAGAAGGTGGATGCGTCAGATATTCTGTGGGCCTCATGCTATGATATAGACTATTCACTGTTGGACAAAGGATATCTGGTGGATCTGGCACCTTATATGGAGTTGTGCGGAATAACGGAAGAAAACTATTATTCCACTTATGCAGCATATGAGTCGAATGGGCATACCTATGGAATCGCCTATCAGATGAGTCCCCTTGAAGTATATGTTGATTCTTCTCTTATGCTGTTTACGGAAGACATTACAATGGATGACCTTCTGAACGCCCTGATTCAGAATCCGGGGAAAAATGGATTTTCCTACCGCTGGAAAGATCCGGCGGGGATCCTGTCCTTCTTCCTGAAGGGCTCCGAGACCATGTATGATATGATTGACTGGGACAGACGGTGGTGTGACTTTGATACGGAGCTGTTTCGGAAGATTGTATGGGTAACGGTTCGGTATTGCAAAGACGGACAGGAGGGTTATGTCCCGATTCTGAATACCAGACCATTATATGACAGGAGGAGAGAGCCGGTTGATGCAGAACCTGACAAAAGTGTAAGTCTGCTGAATTATTGTTTTGAGAATGAGTGGTGTCCCTTTTTGGAGCAGGGTCTGACAGGTATTTTCCTGGTGAATGGGAACTCACAGTGTATAGAGGGTGCCTGGGATTTCCTTTCCTATCTGATGAGTAAGAGAGGACAGGACAGAAATGGTGCATCTGTCTATAGAAGTATTTGTCTGGACGATCTGAGATCCTCTGTAGGTGCAGTCATATATGATGAGGCTATGAACGAATACACATTCACAGAGGAAAATGAAGCGATTGTGGAAGAATCCTTGGAGATAACCAGATACCTATACGACAAACACGATCCGGTCATTCGAATCATGGCGGATGAAATAGAGGACTGGATGAAGAATCTGAAGGATTTTGAGACGTACGGAACCATTTCCTATGATGCAACCTACGGATTAATGCTGGAGAGGGTACAAAACAAAGCAAGAGATTATCTGAATTCTCTTACTCGGTAGGGTTGTCTATTTATTATCTTCTTTTTGCGCCACCTGATTCTTCAGATGGAAGAGGAAATCGATCTCCTCCTCTTTGTAGAAGAAAAACGCAAAGATGGCAAACAGGAATACTGCGATGCAGACATAACAGTCGGCTACGTTGAATACCGGGAAGTTGATGAGTTTGAAATACAGGAAATCAACCACATATCGGTTTGCGATCCGGTCAATCATGTTGCCGATGGCACCTGCCACAATCATGGCAAAGCAGATGCGAATGGGAAGCATTCTCCTGTCGGACGGAATTGCGGCGTATTTATACAGGATGAAAACAAGTACCAGAACAGTGACGCATACCAGAGCCAGACCTTTCCCCTGGAAGGAGCTGAATGCGGCGCCGTGATTCTCGGTGTAAGAGAACTCAAACACACCGGGAATCAGTGGTACGGGTTTTTGTCCTTTTAATTTTGTGACAGCAATCATTTTCGTGAGCTGGTCCAGGAAGATCATCAGACCAATGCCACACAGGAAGAAAATCCAGTTCTTTATACGATTCATAGGAATCCCCTGCCTTTCTGATATCAGTATCACCTATTCATTACCGGATTATTTCTACAGAATCCGGGTGGTCCATTTGGTACAATCCCACACGTCCGTGGCGAGTCCTTCATAGAATTCCGGCTCGTGACATACCATAAGAATACTGCCCTTGTATGCCTTCAGGGCACGCTGCAATTCCTCTTTGGCATCCACGTCCAGATGGTTGGTGGGCTCGTCCAGCAGCAGAATGTTGGTCTGCTTGTTGATCAGTTTGCACAGGCGGACTTTGGCCTGCTCTCCACCGCTCAATACCTTAACCATACTCTCGATGTGCTTGGTCGTCAAGCCGCATTTCGCCAGAGCGGAGCGGACCTCATACTGGGTGTAGGAAGGGAATTCCGCCCAGATCTCATCGATACAGGTGCGGTTCACGGGATGCAGAATCTCCTGTTCGAAATAACCGATCTCCAGATAGTCCCCCAGTTCTACGGAACCGGACAGAGAGGGGATCAGCCCCAGAATACTCTTCAAAAGCGTTGTCTTACCGATCCCGTTGGCACCGGTGAGGACGATCTTCTGATTGCGTTCCATGGACAGCGTCAACGGACTGGACAGTGGTTCGTCGTAGCCGATCACCAGATCTCTGGTCTGGAAAATGTAACGGCTTGGGGTTCTTGCTTCTTTGAAATGAAACTCCGGCTTCGGACGTTCGGCGGCAAGCTCGATCATGTCCATCTTGTCCAGTTTTTTCTGGCGGGACATGGCCATGTTGCGGGTTGCGACCCGCGCCTTGTTGCGGGCCACGAAATCCTTCAGGTCGGCAATCTCTTTCTGCTGTCTGTTATATGCGGCTTCCAGCTGGGATTTCTTCATCTCGTACACTTCCCGGAATTTATCATAGTCACCGACGTATCGGGTCAGCTGCTGGTTGTCCATATGGTAGATTAAGTTGATGACGCTGTTCAGGAAAGGAATGTCGTGGGAAATCAGGATGAAAGCGTTTTCATAGTCATTCAGATACCGTTTCAGCCATTCGATATGCTCCTGATCCAGATAATTGGTGGGCTCGTCCAGCAGCAGAATGTCAGGCTTCTCCAGCAGGAGTCTTCCCAGAAGAACCTTGGTACGCTGTCCGCCGCTCAGGTCGGTAACATCCCGGTCCAGTCCGATATCCAGGAGTCCCAGTGCCCGTGCAACCTCTTCTACTTTGGAGTCAATCATATAGAAGTCATGCAGGGTAAGCATATCCTGTATGGTTCCAAGCTCCTCCATGTATGCGTCCATCTGTTCTGCATCCGCATCGCCCATTCGTTCACAGATCTCGTTCATACGGGTCTCCATATCGAAGAGGAAATCAAAAGCGGAGGACAATACGTCCCGAACCGTTTGTCCGGCATGAAGCACGGTGTGCTGATCCAGATAGCCGACGCGGACATTTTTCGCCCATTCTATTTTACCCTCATCCGGCTGCATTTTGCCGGTGATGATATTCATGAAAGTGGATTTTCCCTCACCGTTGGCACCTACCAGTCCGATATGTTCTCCTTTCAGCAAACGGAAAGAAACATCCCGGAAAATACCCCGGTCGCCAAAGCCGTGAGAGAGATGTTCAACATTTAATATACTCATGATGATGCAATACTCCTATTCGTACCTGTAAGCCCTATCATATCATACTCTCCCGAGGAGTGACAAGAAAAGAAATGATTGTGCACCGGACGGATTTGGGATATAGTAAATAACAGAATACAAAGACGACAGGGTAGCATTCATGGAATATTTGGATAAGAACGAAGGATGGGAAGCATGAGAATAATTGAAGCGGAGAAGATCATTGATACAGTGAAAGAGATGTGTATTGAGGCCAATCACTATCTGGCACCGGACATGGACGCAGCAATGCGTCGTGCATGCCAACAGGAGAAGGCGCCCCTGGGGAAGCAGATTCTGGAGCAGCTCGGGGAGAACCTGCGGATTGCGGGTGAGGATATGATTCCGATTTGTCAGGATACGGGAATGGCTGTTTTTTTCGTGGAACTGGGACAGGACGTGCATGTGGAAGGCGGTTTGCTGACAGACGCCATTAACGAAGGCGTCCGCAGAGGATATGTGGATGGGTTCCTGCGCAAATCGGTGGTTCGGGATCCGATTTATCGGGAGAATACGAAGGATAATACCCCTGCGGTAATTCATTATGACATCGTTCCCGGTGACAAAATCAGACTTACCATCGCGCCGAAAGGATTCGGAAGCGAGAACATGAGCCGGGTGTTCATGCTGAAACCCGCGGACGGTATCGAAGGAGTGAAAAAAGCAATACTGACGGCAGTCCGGGATGCAGGTCCGAATGCATGTCCGCCTATGGTAGTCGGTGTGGGGATCGGCGGTACTTTTGAGAAATGTGCTCTTTTATCCAAAAAAGCATTGACCCGGCCCGTGAATCAGCGGTCTGAGATTCCTTATGTGGCAGAGCTGGAAGAGGAGATGCTGGAGAAGATTAACAGGACGGGCATCGGACCGGGAGGACTGGGCGGTACAACGACTGCCCTTGCGGTGAATATTAACACCTATCCCACCCACATTGCAGGTCTTCCGGTAGCCGTCAATATCTGTTGTCATGTGAACAGACACTGTGTGAGAGAACTGTAACAGAAAGCCGTTTCTTCTATATAATATATAGATATTGTTGTTTGTGGTTGAAGACCACACAAAATATGGATGAATATCCGAGAACGGACAGAAACAGACTCCCGGAAGTATATCCGGGAATCGGAAAAAAGAGGAAGTGATTATGATGGATTTACATATTCAGGCACCGATATCAGACGAGGATGCAAAGAAGCTGCGTGCGGGTGATTATGTGTATATCACCGGAACAATTTATACCGCAAGGGACGCCGCCCACAAGAGGATGGATGAAGCGCTGGACGCAGGGGAGACGCTTCCGCTGGTACTCGAACATAACATCATCTATTATATGGGACCGTCTCCCGCAAGAGAGGGCAGACCCATCGGATCCGCAGGTCCCACAACCGCATCCCGCATGGACAAATATGCACCGAGACTCCTGGATCTGGGATTGAAGGGCATGATTGGAAAAGGGAAACGTTCCGAGGCGGTTCGGGATGCGATTGTCCGAAACGGTGCCGTCTATTTTGCCGCTGTCGGTGGTGCCGGCGCCCTGCTGAGCAAATCCATCGTCTCCAGCGAAGTGATTGCGTATGACGATCTGGGTACAGAAGCCATCCGCAGACTGCAGGTGGAGAATTTCCCTGTTATTGTCGTTATCGATTCCTGCGGGAATAATCTGTACGAAACCGCAATTACGGAATATTGTACGGAGAATGCAGAGTAACGGTTCGCACAATCTTCTGCAAAAAAGCAATTGACAAAGAAGAATTGCTTATGTATAATAACTTTTGCGTCACGAAATAGTGGGTAGTGAACACTGGCTGTGATGTGCAGTTTCATATTGGTAGAGGAATGCGTCAGTTACTTATGGAGAAATACTCAAGAGGCTGAAGAGGCGCCCCTGCTAAGGGTGTAGGTCGGGCAACCGGCGCGAGGGTTCAAATCCCTCTTTCTCCGTTTTCTACCGGTTGGATCAGTTTCATTCAAGAGACGAAATGGAAGGGCTTCCAATAGTCGGCTGTTTCGTTATTTTTATGCAGGATGAATCGTTTTCCATTCCGGAAGAAAAATTTTAAAAAAAGTCTTGACTTATGAATTTCGACATGCTAATATCTATTCGTTGCGTGTCTGACGAATAAGTGACACAAGACAATGAACCTTGAAAATCATTTGTTCCAAAGGAACAGATAAACA
>JAEDCX010000041.1 GCA_016293925.1 Lachnospiraceae bacterium
TCTGCACGGGTATCCGCAAAATACCGCCTGGCCTAAGGATCCGTAATCCCGGTTCAGGCGGTATGATTCATACACATTTCTATCACGTTTCTATTCTTTGCATTCCTGCAGAATCTGCATCCCATTCATCCGTTCCACCACATGGCTCATTCGCCTATCTGGACGTCAGTATTCCGGCGATCTGCTCATAGGTTCCGGTCCGCGGTATTTCATGAACACCGGTCTTGATATATTTATCATATCCGTTTTGGGACAGATACCGGTCAAAATCTCTGGCATCCTCAATCACCCCTGCTTCCTCCAGCTTCCTGGCCGCCGTCAGGGAACTGTCTCCCCGGTTGATGGTAATCTGCACATACTCCTCTGTTGGAAGGTCATCGCCGGTTACCGGTTCCTGTACCGTGGAATCCTGCGTATTCGTTGCATCCGTGTCCGGATTCTCCGACCCGGCTGCCTCCGTGGAGATTCCATCCTCCGGCATGTCATCCGACTGTGTATCTCCCTGCAGGTTCCCGTCATTCTGCGTTTCTTCGGTTCCTGCTGTTACATCAGATTCTGCCGTTTCATCGGATCCTGTCGCTTCATCGGATCCTGTCGCTTCATCGGATCCTGTCGCTTCATCCGTCGATGGGACCCCGATGACGGCATGATCGGTATTTTCCGATGCCGGTTTCAGAACAGTGTTCTCAATCATTCCCAACTCCGTAGCCCGCTTCTTTACTTCCTCATCCGACATTCCACGGTTCACCCTGCCTGTATAGATCCAAAAAAACAAAGCAGTGACGGCAATTCCGATTCCCAACCCCCGAAGATAATATCGTAATTTCATTGGAGGCCTCCTTTATACAGATCAATCACCAATTTCACCTCACCGATTCCCAGCCCCAGTTCCTTGGCAATTGCCATATTGGACTTTCCTTCCTCGTGAAGGCGCAGTATCTCCTCATTCTTTGTCTGCTTCTCTGCCTTCACATTCCTGGCAGCAAGCGCTGCCGCATCCGGCTTTCCTTTGGGCGCCCTGGTACTCTTCTTTTGGGGCGGTTCCACCCGTTCTATCACAAAGGGCACAAAATCCTCCGTCCGACTGTCCGTCGCGCTCTGCTGACCGGTCTTCTTCGGAGCCGTCGTCTGCTCTTCCGCAGCCGGTTCCTCTGCCTGTTTCCGGACCGTTTCCTCCGCACGGTTTACGATGTCTTCCACCTTCTGCTGTCGCTCTGCGGCTTCCTGAACCGCATTCTTCAGGCTCTGCTGTTTGTTATTCAACATGTCATATAGGAAAACCACTTCTTCATGATTCTTATGAATCTCATTCAGAACTGTGTCGGAATACTCATTCACCGCCATAATCTTCTCATTGGAGATTCTCTCCATGGCCCGTTCTGCCTTCTCTACGGCATAATTGGTTGTCTCCTCCACCGTATCCTCAATCTGACTCTGTACGTCCTTCATACGGTCATTGACCATATCCCGTACCATATCTTCCCCGAGTTTCTTCGTTTCGGACGAGAGTTCCTCTTTTCTCACCGGTAGGATGAAGCTGACGATGAACAGCACAATCCCCACTATTACAATGATAATCTCTACTGCTGTCATTTGTACACTCCCACGTTACTATACTGTCATGTCAAAATGACTCATACCTTTTACTGTTACCCGATCGACCGCAACCTCTTTCTGCTTACGCTTCGAACCGCCGTCTCCGCTGTACTGATTGCTGCCCTTCTCCTTGGCATCATATTTCTTACCGTTCATCTGTGCATCGTCCTTCTCGCGCACCTGATTGACCCGATCTTTCACTTCCTTATCGAGCGCACTCTGGAAATTCGTCTGATCGACCATTCCTTTCATCTCTTCCTGATGACGTACGCTGGTATAGTCCTGTGTATTGGACATCACGGAATTCCATTCAACAGGCGTAATTGCCATATCCGCTCCTCTCTGTCATGAAGCTCCTACAAGGGAGCCATGACCACTTCCCCACGAGTTCTGACAAACCGACAGTATTTCATACCGCTTCCCACCGTCATGGAGGAATCCGATATGATTATTTTCGTTCCCGGGAACACTTCGCCCGATACCTCCACCGATGCGTTGGTGCTCTCCTCCAGCTGCATGTTCAGTTCCTCGATCCGGGTCATGTTGCCCGCATTCTGTTCCTTGACCAGATTGATGCTCTGCACCAATTTCTGTACATACTGCACCTGTTCCGGCTGCAGTTTCACGCCGCTTTTCATCTTCTGCATCATCGCTGCCAGAACCGGTTCCATTTGTTTCAGGTTTTTCTGGTTCTCGGCAACCTGCTTCTGCAGCTGTTGTAATTCTGCCTTGACTGTAGGGTCTGCTCCGACTTCCACAACCGTATCCGCCCCCATGGAAGACCCCAGCGTTTTCACAATAACCCGGTTTGCCGCGCACACATGACCGCCTGCAATAAATGCCCTTCTACCGGTCAGAATCACCTCGGACTTGGAAGAAATATTGCAATGCAGGATGGACTCGGTCTCGATATATCCTCCTGCTTCCGCGGTGGTATTCTCCAGGAATTTGCTGATAATCTTCCCTCCCGCTTTCAGCACGCCCTTGTTCATTCCATTCATGCCCCGGGCGATAATGATGTCCCCGTCGGCTTCAATGCTAGCGCCTTCCACAACGCCTGCCACTTCCACATTTCCTTTGGCCTTGATTCGGAATCCGGACAGAACATTCTGATTCACCCTCACACTGCCTTCATATTCAACATTGCCGGTACTGTTATCCACATTTTCCACTTCATATACATCCGAAACGAAAACCTGACCATCCACAAGTTTTACATGCCCGTTCACTTCACTGGTGAGGATCGTCTTCGTCTCATCAATGCTGACCCGCTTGCTGAACCGCAGGATTCCCCGCTTCACTTCTCCCGGCCGGATAACATCCCCCTGAACGGCATATCCGAGTTCTCCCGGCTCTGCCTGGAACAGTCTGGCAAGCACATCACCTTTCTTCACCTGATTCATTACGTTCAGATGACGGAAATCAACACTTCCGTCCTCATTCAATGTGGGCTTGATTTTCAGGTCTGTATTGAAGTAATATTCAATTCGATAATCATGTCCCTGTACCGGCGGTTTTCCCTTCGCAAGAATAATATCCTTGCAGTATTCCCGGTGCTGACAGAATGCATGGATGGCAGCATCATCGATTCCATACACGATTTTCTGTGCCTGCAGTGTTTTCTTGATCTCCATCTCATCCATATAATTGCCACCCGATGACGGCGGATAAAATCTTGCGGTTGCAGTCAGTCTGTCGGGACTCACACGCACAAAAAAGACTTCCTGTTCCGGAAATCTTGACTCCAAATTGAGTGTCACCTCAGTCGGTTCCGACAATCCCACAAGGGCGACCCCGATTGCCCTTGCATCATATGGGATCTGCTTCACCGCAAGATACTGCAACAGTTCCTGCGAATCGATTGCCTCGCCGCCATCTGTGGGCGGGTACAGCATCAATCCGGTTTTCCCCTGACCAACGATTAGCTGGAAATATCCATTCATCCTCATATATCCTCTTGCCCGGCCATACTATTGATCGCCAAACAGCCCCATATATCTGCCGAGTTTCTCTTTCATCTTCTGTAATGCCCTGGTATGCAGCTGCGATATTCTGGATTCGGAAACCTCCAGAACATTACTGATTTCCTTTAGCGTCAATTCCTCGTAATAATACAACAGAATGACCTTCTTCTCTTTCTCTGTCAGAAGTTCCAATGCATTGCCAAGAATTTCTTTCAGTTCGTTCTGCTCCAGAACCTCCTCCGGTGTATCGAATTGCTTCGATGTGGTTCTGGCATCATTGGGAATCTCACTTCCCTGCTCCATATACTCATTTAACGAAACAATGTTGGTAATCTTCATTTGAGACTGCCATTCCGCATACTCTTCCTCACTGATTCCGAGTCCCGCTGCAATCTCCTCGTCGGAAGCGTTATGTCCCTTCTCCGCTTCAATCTCTTTCATCACGGTTTCAATCTTCTTCTGCTTCTGCCGTATGGTTCTGGGAATCCAGTCCATCTTACGGATCTGATCCAGAATCGCCCCTCTGATCCGAAGGCTTGCATAGGTCTCGAATTTGACCTCCTTCTTGGGATCATACTTATCAATTGCATCTATCAACCCGAAAATACCGTAACTGACAAGATCCTCATATTCCACATTGTATCCAAGATACATGCTCAAACGTCCGGAAACTACCTTCACCAGCGGAGCGTACTCAAGAATGATCTTCTCGCGAATCTCCTGGGTTTTGAGCCGTGCATAATCATCCCATAATCTTTTTCTGCCTGCTTCGTCCATATGGTCCTCCAAACTATTTCTCTGTTACATTAAGAAACCGTTTTATCCTCGGTCGTCTCTTCCTGCTCTTCCTGCCCTGTCTTCTCGATTACTTCCCCTTCATCCGCAATTGTCTGCTCTTTGACCGTGGTATTTTTGTCCAGAACCAGCCTCACAAGAGAGCCAAGAAAAAAGAAAATGAGCAGTACTGCCAGAACAACAATCAGCTTATACTGAAGATCATACCGCTTCCAGGTTGTAATCACAATTGCGATTGCACCGCCGGACAATGTCACGAGCGGCGGGATATATCTGGTTTTTCTCATATCTATATCACTTTCTCAGGTTTTCCGACCGCACGAATTACGAAATCGCCCGATTCCGGGTAGAAAATAACAGTGCGCCCGTATGTATCCCCGGTCTCCTCTGCCAGAATCGGTATTTTCAATTCCTTCAGTTTCGCCTTACTGGCCTCTACGTTCCGCTCACCGACACGTACCAGATCATTCTTATTCTGGAATGCAAACATCTGCGCACCCCCTGCAATCTTGGCAACAAGTCTGAATCGGCTTGCACCGGCTTCCACCATCTGACGAACCAATTCCACAATTCCCGTATCTGCAAACTTGTATATATTATCATGATTCCGAATTGCCGTACTGTCCGGAAGCATCACATGGGCAAGTCCGCCGATCTTGGTAACCGGATCCCGTAATGCAATTCCCACACAGGATCCCAACCCCAGCGTTGTCACTCCATCAGGGCTCTTGCAGATCTTCAGATCCGCCATGCCAACCTTAATTATCTCGCTCATTGTTATCACCCGTCTGTTCGTTAAGATTTTAAATCAGCCCCAATGAGGACAATATCTTCGAATAGGATTCCATATCAGGAATCAGGATAAAATATCCGTCCAATTCCGTATCATCTGTAAATTGTGTCTGAATCATCAGAATCTTGTCTCCCAATGTGCCGAACTCAATGGCGGGAACACTTAAGATCGCCCCTGCCATATCGATACATAATGCGGGCACAGAAGGATAAATCTTCAGATTTGTCATCGTCGATAACGAATTCAGGTAGGATCCGGTAATAATATTACCGATTTCTTTCAACGCAGAAATTTCAATCTCCGAGAACTCATCTCCGGAAAGTTCCATCATCATCAGTTTGGATACCAGATGCCTTGCGGACTCCTTGCTCATCAGGAACATGATGCTGCCGGTAATATCTCCCTCCACACAGAGGTAAATGCCGGCCATAATATGCTCTTCGCCTCCGATGGTTGCTCCGACATTATTGAAATCCAGCAGACGAACCTGCGGGACTTTCATATCTACTTTGCATTGTAACATCTGTGCAAGAGCTGTTGTCGCATTTCCCGCACCGATGTTTCCGATCTCTTTCAGGACGTCATAATACTGCTCTGACATCGCTTCCAGGTTGATATCATGCTCAGCCATACTAGAACCCTCTCATCTTCTAATTTTCTTTGTCCGTAAGACATGCATTCAGATCCAGAAGAGATATCAGTTCCCCGTTATATTGTCCGATTTCGCTGACAAAACCGGCTTTTTCATCATTGGCATCCCGATTCACTTTCTCAATCTGTTCCGGTCCCAGAGTCAGAACCTCCCGAACCTCATCCACAAGCACACCTGTTGTCTCATTGCCCTCCACCTTCAGAATAATAATTCTGGTGGATTTGGTCATCTCATCCTCCTCCAGTCCCATCTTCACTCTGAGACTCATCACAGGCAGAACCTCGCCCCGCAGATTGATGACTCCTTTCAGATAGGGAGCGACTTTCGGAACACGGGTGATATGCTGCATCCGAACAATATTGTCGATATATTTGATTTCAATACCGTACTGCTCATGTCCAAGTTTTATAACAATATACTGTTTTGCCTCTGCAAAATCTGCTCTTAATTCGTCCATTTTAACTCCTCCCTCACTAAATAAGTGTGTTAGCATCAAGGATCAGTGCCACATCACCATCTCCGAGAATGGTTGCACCGCTGATGATTCTGCACTTGTTAATATACTTTCCGAGAGGCTTGATAACGATTTCCTGCTGTCCGATCAGGTTATCGATCACAAGACCGGCCAACTTGTCTCCCTTCTTCACGATAACAACCACAAGATCGTCGTCTTCTCCCCGTGTAGATGCAATGTCAAGAATCTCGTTCAAACGAACCAGAGGAATCACGGAGCCTCGCAGATTAATCACTTCCTTGGACTCCACATATTTAATCTCTGAGGCTTTGATATTCTCAATAATCTCAATGGATGCAAGCGAAATCGCATATTTCTCTCCGCCGACTTCCACCATAAGTGCCTGAATAATCGCCAGTGTCAACGGAAGCCGGATAATGAAGGTACTTCCCTCTCCCAGCTTGGTTTTCACTTCAACCTCACCGCTCAGAGCCTCAATCTTGCTCTTCACTACATCCAGACCAACACCGCGTCCGGATACATCGGTTACCTGTTTTGCAGTTGAGAAGCTCGGGCGGAACAGAAGACCGATGACATCTTTATCCGACATTGCAGCTGCCTGATCCGGCGTCACGGTTCCTCTTTCAATCGCTTTCTGTCTGACTGCTTCCACGTCAATACCGTTACCGTCATCCCTGACCTCAATAATAACATTGTTTCCCTGCTGATATGCATCCAGGAAAATAGAACCGGTCTCCGGTTTTCCTCTTCTGCGTCTCTCTTCGGCAGACTCAATTCCATGATCTGCAGAGTTACGCAGCAAATGCATCAGAGGATCACCGATCTCGTCCACCACGGTACGATCCAATTCCGTCTCCTCACCGGTCATGTACAATTCCATTTTCTTGTTCAGTTTCTTGGTCAGATCACGGATCATACGCGGGAATTTCTGCAGTACGCTCTCAATCGGAACCATTCGAACCTTCATAACGGATTCATGCAGGTTTGTAGTAACACTTTCCAGATATTCAATCTGCTCATTGAACGCAGGATTGTTGCTCTTCTCTCCTACGGATGCCGATACCAGCGAATTCTTGGCGATAATCAACTCACTGACCAGGTTCATGAGTACATCCAGTTTCTCAATGTCCACACGGACCGTCTTGCTGACAACCGGTTTGGAAGACGTCTGCTGTGTCTTCTTGGTATCCTTCTTCTCTTCCTGCTGGACTACCGGCTTCATCTCTGTCCCGGGAGTCTCTTCCTGCGAAGGTTTCTCCTGCTCTGCCGGTTCCGGCTGCTCTTCCGTTTCCGGATAATCTGCCCCCGTCACGGCAGCTCCCACGGCATCCTCAATCTCGGATACATTCTTAATCGCAGTAAGTACCTTCTCCAGATCAGCATCGGTAATGATGAGCAGGGAAAAACTTGACTGGAACTTCTCATCCTCAATATCCTGCGTAGAGGGATTGGACATAATAATCTCGCCCAGTTCCTCAACTGCCTTGAATACCAGAAACGCCCTGGCTGCTTTCAGGATACAAGCCTCCTGAACATATACGGTAACGCCGAAAACATGCTTGCCCTGTTTGACTGCTTCCTCCATGACAACACGTTCCGCACTCTCGATACGCATCTGCTTCCACTGTGCCTTATCCTCGGTACCATTACCGGAAGAAGACTTGGCTGCAGGTTCCGGAGCACTCTCGCTGGTCTCCGATTCCGGTGCGGCTTCGCCCTTGCTGTTCAGGATATCATTCAGGGCTTTGATCAACGGTTCATTATCATTGGTTCCCTCATCCTGATTGCTCTGAATATTGTCCAGATATTCCTCCAATGCATCCAGGCACTGGAACAGGATATCGATCATATTGGCCTTGACTTTGATATTACCGGTACGGACTTCGGAGAAAACATTCTCCATGTCATGGGTCAGAGTCTGCATTCTCTTATAGCCCATCGTTCCCGCCATACCCTTTAAGGAGTGTGCTGCACGGAAAATCTCGTTAATTGTGTTCTCACTCTCCGGATCCTGCTCCAGTTCCAGAATCTGGGTATTCAAGTTCTGTAAATGCTCCTTTGTTTCATCAATGAAGATCTCAAGATACTGGCTTACATCCATGGTCATCTTACCCCCACATTCATAATGATTTCATCCGCTATCTGTTCAAGACCGACTACCTGATCCGCTTTACCGGATGCAACAATATTCTTCGGCATTCCGTAAACCGCACAGGTACTCTCCTCCTGAGCAATAACATGTATTTTTTTTCGTTCCGATAAACTAACGATTCCTTTGGTACCGTCGGCACCCATTCCGGTCAGCACGACACACTCAATTCTGTCATACCCGGAAACCTGCAGGGACTCAAACATGTAATTGGCACAGGGCTTCACTCCCTCCCGCGCCGGTTCGTCCGTATAATGGATGACATGCTGTCCGCCTTTCTGCACGATATTCAAATGTGCTCCGCCTTTGGAAATATAAACCGTTCCCGGTTCCAGCACATCTCCCTCATCCGCCTCCCTGACAGACAATTCGCTCAGTTCATTCAACCTGTCTGCAAGGGATTTGGTAAAGCCTACCGGCATATGCTGTACGATGACAACAGGTGCATTCAATTTCTGGGGAAGCCTCGGCACTACGGACTGCAATGCCTTGGGTCCTCCGGTGGAACTGGCAATTGCCACAAGCTGATTGCCGCCATTTCCGGTTCCGTGCTTCTTGACAAGTGCAACCACCTTTCTCGTCTTTTCCTTCTCTTCGGAAAGGTTGACCAGGGGTTTGCTGTCAAATACCGGAAGTCTGCTGGAAACCACTGCCGCAAGAGTCTGCAGAAAATGCTCCTTGAAATCCCCCCTGTTGGCATCAAACGCGAACTCCGGTTTATGTACAAAATCCGTTGCTCCCAGTTCCAGACAGTCCAGCGTGATCTGTGCCCCATCCCGGGTATCCGTACTCGCCATCATGATTCTGGCAGGAATCTTACACTTGCGCAATTCCTTCAGGAGTTCGATTCCGTTCATCTTCGGCATATTGATATCAAGAACCACGCCGTCATACTGTTTTCTTGTCAGAAGATCGAATGCCTCCAGACCGTTCGTTGCCCGGTCTTCAATGGTGAATCGTTCATCTGACTCGATTATATCACAAAGCACTCTTCTCATGAGTGCAGAGTCATCTACTAATAGGATTTTTTTCTTATCTGCCATATCGTTTCCTCTCGGACTTTGTCTATTCCGACGTACCTTATCTCTGGTTCCGCTTTCTGGTCTTTCGTTCCTCATCAAAAATGTATTTGATGATCTCTTCTCTGTCCACCGTATTCATGTTCACATATTGAACGCGATGTTCAAACTCTCCGGGACGGTTTTCCAATTCCTTGACGCGCAGCACCTTACCGACAATGTTATACTCTTTCTGCTCGCCGCCCACCAGTAATTTATAACCGCAGTATATGTGACTTCCGACCTCATACCGCTGGTTTGAAATAAACCGCAGTCCACCACCGCTGATATCCACAATGATGCTCCTCTTCAGCGGCAGTCCCGGTGTCAGAAATACATGATTGCTGTCAATGGCTGACAATTCCTCCTCCTGAAGCGGTCTTGTATTCATCTCCAGTGCACAGGCAAACCGGTAGAATTCTCTTCGCTGATATTTCCGGAGATTGCTGATCAGCTCCAACACCAGAATATACACGTTATTGCTCTTATACCGGTCAATAATTCTGGCAAAGCACTGTAGCAGTCCGGCCTCCGTATAGAAATACACATCATATTCACTGTCCACCGGCAACAGGATCAGTTTCGTTTTCTCCATCGGCATCGTGATCTCCAGCCGGTCTTCCGACAGCACTTCATATACCTGGCTTGTATATACTCTGCGCTCCACATCCGGGTTGTCTCCCGCATCCTTGGAAACAATCTGTAATTCAACCTTTTCTCCTGCTTCAACATATTTGGTCAGCATAGTTTATTCTCCATTTCCCATTTTTTTGCCTGCAATAATGTGCGAAAAAAACGCCGCCATTCCTCTTTTGTTCAATGATCTGTTCAATTCCACATTCATCAGTTTGGCCGCAATCTCCTCAAAGGCCTTTGCAGACTTTGCATTCGGATTCTGAATGGAAACCGGTGTCTGCTGCATGACCGCCTTTGAGAGCTGGTTATCCATCGGAACCGAGCCCAGATAGGAGATGGGCAGTTTCAGGTATCTTGCCACAACTGCATTCAGTTTGTTAAAAAGAGTACGTCCTTCTTCGGCATTTTCCACTCGGTTGGTAATCACCTTGATCTGCGACATATCTTTCAGGAATCTCGGGTGACGGCTCAAAGCCTTCAACAGGGAATAGGAATCCGTGATGGACGTAGGCTCCGGTGTCGTAACGAGCAGAATCTCCCCGCTCGCCACCAGAAACTCCAGAACCGCATCCGAGATCCCGGCACCGGTATCCACCACGATCACATCCGTCATGGCATCCAGTTGCGCCAGGTTCTTGATGATGTATGTCAGATAATCTCTGTTCAGGTTCGACATCCCGGCAATCCCGGAACCACCGGAAATAAATCCGATATCCATGGGGCCCTTCGTAATGATCTCCTGAATATTCTTCCCCTGATAGATCAGATCCCCCAGATTATATTTCGGCACTGTACCGAACATAATCTCTATATTGGCCAATCCGAAATCCGCATCCAGAATAATCACTCTCTGCCCCAGTTTCTTCAACTGAATCGCAAGGTTGATGGCTGTATTGGATTTGCCCACACCGCCTTTGCCGCTGGTAACTGTAATAACGCGTGCCAGAGGGCGTTGAGACTGGGTTGTGGCCTTGATCATATTACGTAACTGTTCCGCCTGATCCATTCTAATCCTCCGTTATTGTTTCTTACCGCCCAGAAGCTGCTTCACGGTTTTCTGGGGATTGAATTCTTCAATGTCGTCCGGCACGTTCTGCCCGCATGTCACATAGGACATCTCTGCCCCGGTATGCATTCTGACATTCAACAGATTGCCCAGAAGCTGTGTTTCATCCAGTTTGGTAAAGATCAGCTTGTATCTCACCATATCCGTATATGTATCGGTAATGCTGATAAGATCCCGGTATTTGGTGGTGGCGCTGACCACCAGATAGGTTTCGCTCTCAATCAGATCGTCCACGCTGTGCAGCAATTCCTTCATTGCTTCCCGCTGGGCTTCGTTATTATGAGAATGTCCCGCGGTATCCACCAGAATATAATCCACATTCTGGAAATCCCGGATCGCGCTCTGAATCTCCTCCGGGCTATAGATCACGCGGAAAGGAATATCCAGAATACTGGCATAGGTCCGAAGCTGTTCCGCCGCCGCAATACGGTAGGTGTCCGCAGTCAGCAGAACCACCTTTTTCTTCTGCTCCACGCAGAATTTGGACGCTATTTTGGCGATGGTTGTGGTCTTTCCGACTCCGGTGGGGCCAATGAAAAACACCAGCTTCGCACCGTTTTCGGCAGGCGTAATCACAGACGAAACACCGAATTTCAGCACCATCTTCTGATAGATTCCGGACAGAATGTAATCCATGGGAACATTGGGCTGATCGATCTTCTCCAGATTGTCAATAAACTGATTGGCATACTTCTCATGGATCTCGTTTGCGATCATGGTATTATACAGAAGTTTCAGAAACGCCACGGATTCCGATTCCGTATTGGTATCCTCTTCTTCTTTTGTTACGACCGTTTTATCACTTTTCACCAGATTCTCTTCAATCAGGGAACGGAGATTGTCGAGACGCTCTTCAATCTCTTTCTTATTCCGACCGTCGGTACGGTTCTCCTGTGCACGCCCGGGTTCCCTGTCAATGTCTCCGCTTTCCTTCAGTTTCTCCGTCACAGCCTGGGCCGCTTCGGACACAGCAGAATGAAACGCGATCGTCTGGGCGGTCTCCCTCCGATCCGTCTTCGGCTGCTCCGGTTCCTCCTCCAGTGCAACGGTAATCTCTGTTACCGGTGATTTGAGAAAAGAGAACAGTCCCTTGGGTTTCACGGGACGGACATTCATCAGAACAATCCCCTGACCAAGTTCTTTTTTCGCATTCTCCAATGCCTCTGCTTCCGTTTTCGCCTGGTATTTCTTGATTATCATTTACACAGTCACCATCCCAACTGATTGTAATTGCACATTGCTGTCGACCTCATTGTAGGATACCACAATCAGATCCCTGAAATAATCTTCCGTCAGACGTTTGAAGTACATCCGCACAATGGGAGAAGTAATGATGATCGGGCTCTTGCCGAGATTCTCCAATTTCTGCGTTTCCTTCTCCACGGAAGCAATAATTCCCTTTGTTTTCTCCGGATCCAGATTCAGATATGCTCCCTGTTCTGTCTGCTTCACGCTTCCCATAATCTCCTGCTCCACCTTCGGATCCAACGTGATCACGCTGGTGGTTTCATTGGTAGAGAAATATTTGCTGGAGATCGCACGCTTCAGACTCTGGCGCACATATTCCGTCAGAATATCCGTATCTCGCGTTGTCGGCGCATAGTCTGCAAGGGTTTCAAATATGGTAAGCAGATCCCGGATGGAGATACCCTCCTTTAACAGATTCTGCAATACCTTCTGTATCTCACCCAGACCAAGCAGCTTCGGTACCAGTTCCTCCACAAGGGACGGATTGGATTCTTTCAAGTTGTTGACCAGGTTCTGTACATCCTGTCTGGACAGAAGTTCCGCAATATGGTGGCGGATAATCTCTGTCAGGTGGGTAGCAATAATCGACGGCGGATCCACTACCGTATATCCCATACTCTCCGCGCGCTCCCTCTGGCTCTCCGTTATCCAGATGGCAGGCAGATGGAAAGACGGTTCAAACGTAGGTATACCGGTGATTTCTTCTTCCACAAACCCCGGATTCATGGCCATATAGTGGTCAAACAGAATCTCGCCCTCACTGACCTGAATGCCTTTGATCTTGATAATATACTGATTCGGATTCAACTGGATATTATCCCTCAGACGGATAATCGGGACAACGGTACCCAGTTCCAGAGCCACCTGCCGTCGGATCATAACCACACGATCCAGCAGGTCACCGCCCTGATTCACATCTGCAAGAGGAATAATTCCATAACCGAATTCCAATTCAATGGGATCCACCTGCAGCAGGGACGTAACATTCTCCGGCTGCCGGATCTCTTCTGCCTTTGCTTCCGTCTCGTCCACCTGTGCCTCCGTTTCCCGTTCCTCGATGTTTCGTTTCATGAGGAATCCTGTAAGGATAAAGATTCCGCCAACCACCATGAAAAGCAATGTAGGCAGTTTCGTAATCAGGCCCATGGCCGCAAGAATACCGCCCACCATGAACAATACCTTCGGAACCCCGAACAGCTGTCCCACCAACGCCGGACCGAAATCCGAATCCTTAGCGCCCTTGGTCACCAGAATACCGGTGGACAGGGAGATCAGCAGCGAAGGGATCTGGGAAACCAGACCGTCACCGATCGTCAGCACAACATATTTCTGCAGTGCATCTCCCATACTCATACCCTGCCGCATCACACCCATGGCAATTCCGCCGATAATGTTGACGGCTGTAATGATCAGACCTGCGGTTGCATCTCCCTTGACATACTTCACCGCACCATCCATGGAACCAAAGAAGCTTGCTTCTTCCTGAATCTTATCACGTCTTCTTTTGGCTTCCGCATCATCAATGGCTCCCGTATTCAGATCCGCATCAATCGCCATCTGCTTACCGGGCATGGCATCCAGTGTAAAACGGGCTGTTACCTCAGCCACACGTTCGGAACCTTTGTTGATTACCATAAACTGAATAATGATCAGGATCACGAATACAATACCACCGATGATCAGGTCGCCTCCACCGACATATTCGCCGAAAACTCTGACCACTGCACCGGGATCGCCGGTCCGCAGGATCAGTCTCGTGGAAGAAACATTCAGTGCGATACGGAAAATCGTCGTAAACAACAGTATGGTCGGAAAAAAACTCATGTCCAGCACTTCTTTGGTGAACATGCAGCTTAACATGATCGTAAAAGCAATCGCTATGTTTAAGCCCAGAAGAAGATTCAGTAGCCCAGAAGGGATGGGTACAATGAGCATTACAAAAGCGGCCAGTATATATGCAGCAACGCCAAGATCAGCTTTTGTCTTTTTCATGTGCCTCATCCACTCCTTTCTGTTTCTCTGTTACACCTTACCCTGTGCGTGATATACCATTGCAAGCACCTCCGCCACAGCCTGATATAATTCCGGCGGAATGGCGGCGCCAATGTCAACATTATGATACAGCATCCTGGCGAGGGGCTTGTTTTCCACAATCTGGATGTTATGCTCTCTGGCCACCTCCCGGATCTTCAGAGCAAGATAATCCTCACCCTTTGCCAAAACAACCGGGGCATCCCCTACCGCAGGATCATATTTGATTGCAACGGACAGATGGGTCGGGTTCGTAATAACCACATCCGCCTTGGGGATATCCTGCATCATTCGCCGCATGGATGCTTCCTGCATTTTCCGTCGAATTTTGCCTTTGATCTGCGGATCTCCTTCCGCATTCTTGTATTCATCCTTCACTTCCTGCTTGGTCATCTTCATGTCTTCATGGAATTTCCTCCGTTCATAGAAGACATCCAGAAACGCCAGAATGACATAGAATATCGATATTTTGATGCCCAGATTCAGAATCCGATCCCCCATCCATCCGATCGCCTGGGGCACCGTATAGGAATACATAAAGAACAACTCGTCCGCAAAATCCTTGACCGTACTGTATGCGATATAAACCACCAGGACGATTTTCACAATGGACTTCACCAGTTCCACAAGCGACTGCTTGCTGAACAGACGTTTCACCCCTTTGAGTGGGTTCATCTTACTGAACTTCGGCTGCAGCGGTTTGGTGGTGGGTTTCCACTTGACCTGCGCCACATCCACAACAAAACACAGTGCAAACGCAACCAGCAGAATTGGGAGCATAATCAGCAGAATCCTGCCGAGAATCGTCCGGACCATACCTGCAAAATCACCGGAAGAGATCATCCCGTCCTTCATCGTCGTATATTCATCCATACGGTTGTATGCAAACGAGAACAGTTCCAGGAAACGGATTCCCATGTTTCCGGCGTAGAATTTCAACATCAGGAAAAAAGCAAGCAGCGTAATGCCGTGTGACAGTTCCTTGCTCTTGGCAACCTTTCCGTCTTTTCTGGCATCCTCCAGCCGTTTGGTTGTCGGTTCTTCTGTTTTCTCGCCGCCGGGTCCTTCTTTGGCGAAGAACTGCAGATTGTATTCAAGAATCACATCATCGCCTCCACGAAAGATACCACCATCGTCTTGATCTCTGTATAAATCATTTCCGATGCATAGGGGAGAATATTGATCGTCAGAAATGTCACACCAAAACCAACCAGAATCTTCAACTGATGTCCCACCGCAAACATGTTCAATTGGGGGGAGACCTTGGCCAATATACCCAGCACTGCGTTCAGCAGCATGATAGATGCGAATACGGGCAGGCATATCCGGAATCCGATGGAGAAAAAATCTCCCATAAACCGAACCATGGAATCCATCAGATGCGCAGGTTCCAATACCGCTCCGTTGACCGGTATCAGCTGATAGGTCTCCACAATCGCCTGAATCAGATACCGGTGCAGTCCTGTCAGCAACAGCAGCATAAGGGTTAAATAGTTCAGCATGGAACCGCTCAATGTGGTGTTTTCGCGCGTAGACGGGTCATAAATGGTGGCCATGGACAGTCCCATTTCCATGTCCATGATGCGTCCCGCAAAGTTCACGATACTGGTACAGATATTGGCTCCGAATCCGATCAGCAGGCCAACCACTGCTTCTTTCATCACGATAATGGCATAATCCCACGGCGAACTGTATTGCACCATGGATTCCGGCTGTACGAAATGATAGATGACGTACGCCACAAATATACCGAACATAACCTTAAACCGATTGGTCACGGAACGATTGTTAAACAAGGGTGCTGTTGCAACAAAGCAGGTAATTCTCACCACAATCAGAAGAAAGAATTCCAGATCATACAGCGAAAACGAAAGCCTGAACATATCCGATGCCCCTCTTCTACTTCACATACACGGAGAAATTCCCCCACAGATTCGTCATATATCCGGACATGTTATTCAAAATCCAGTGTCCCAGTAACATCAGCGCCAGAAAAACCCCCAGAATCTTGGGCACAAACGTCAGTGTCTGCTCCTGGATGGATGTCACCGTCTGAAATATACTAACGATCAGACCGATTATCAGGGAAACCAGCAACAAGGGAGCTGCCAGCTTAATTACCATAAAAAGAGCATCCCGCCCAATCTGTACAACGTCATCCGCAGTCATCTCCATCCTCCTGTCTCAATCGCTAATAAAATGTCTTCACCACATTCACAATAATCAGATTCCATCCGTCCGCAAGCACAAACAAGAGAATCTTGAAGGGCATGGAAATCGTCGTAGGCGGCAGCATCATCATACCCATACTCATCAGAGTCGACGCCACAACCATATCAATCACAATAAACGGTATGTATATCAAAAATCCGATAATGAACGCGGTTCTCAGTTCACTGATCATGAAAGCAGGAATCAGCACAGACATGGGAACGCCGTCTGCGGTTCCGTCCCACTCCTTGCCTGAAATCTCCATGAACATACTGACATCTTTGGCCTGGGTCTGTCCATACATGAACTCCCGGACCGGTTCGGACGCGCGATCCAGAGCCTCCTCCCACTCAATCTCCCCGTTATTGAACGGAACATAGGCTTCCTCATACACCGATGAGATCGTCGGACTCATGATGAAGAACGTCAAAAACAAAGTTAACCCAATCAGCACCTGGTTCGGAGGCGCTGTTTGGGTATTTAATGCAGTTCTTGTAAAATGCAGAACAATCAGTATTCTTGTAAACGAAGTAAGACATATAATCAAGGACGGTGCCAGAGCAATCAACGTCAGAATCAACAGAATTCTGAGCGAACCTGCAATAGATCCGTTCCCATTATCATATGTCACACTCAACCCATCGTTGGTGATATTCAGTTCTGCCAGCTGACCCGCAGAGTCCGCTTCTCCCGGGTCCAGTATATTCGTCTGGGTACCACTCGTTGTGCCGGTAAGACCGGTATTGGTAGCCTGTACATCAACAGCGCTCTTCATACACAATATGCCTACCACAATCAGCAGGCATACCAAGTGCATTATCGTCTTTCCGGATATTCTTCTCTTTTCCATATTCGAACCTACTTCTTCGACATTTTGTTTCTGGCTTTTTCCAGAATATCCTTAAAATGTAGTGTTTCCTCCTGAGGTTCAGGAATCGTCACATCCTCTTTGGACAGTTCTCCGATCACATTCATCGAATCCTTGCAGATCGCTATCAGGAAAAAGCGCTCTCCGACCTGAATAATCTGCAGATATTTATTGTTCGTAACCTTCGATGTCTCTATGACCTGTATGTTACTACCCTTCATCTTATTCTTCTGGTAGCCACCGACGAAACGCGTCGTAAAATATGTCAGAACACATACCAGAACAAAGATCAGGAATACGGTTATGAACTGTACTGTAGAATCAACATTTGCAAGAAGCATCTTATCCTACAACTTTCTTCACTGCTTCCAGAACACGATCAGCCTGGAACGGTTTTACAATGAAATCCTTGGCGCCTGCCTGAATAGACTCGATTACCATTGCCTGCTGTCCCATGGCAGAACACATGATGACAAGTGCGCTGGGATCTCCCTCACGAATCTTCTTCAGCGCCTGAATACCATCCATCTCCGGCATGGTAATATCCATCAGTACCAGATCCGGCTTCAACTCATTGTACTTTTCCACGGCCTTTGCACCGTTTTCAGCCTCCCCAGCAACCGTGTAACCATTTTTGGTAAGGATGTCCTTAATCATCATTCTCATGAATGCTGCATCATCGCATACTAAAATATTCTTTGCCATTTTGTACTCTCCTTGATTCCCTATTTGATAATCTCTGTAACTCTGATACTGAAATTCTCTTCGATAACAACGACTTCCCCTTTGGCAACGAATTTACCGTTTACCAACACATCTATCGGTTCACCCGCGATCTTATCCAATTCAATGATCGTTCCGGGTGCGAAGTCCAAAATATCCGCAATGGATTTCTGGGTTCTGCCCAGTTCAACGGTAACCTCCAGAGGAACATCCTTGATCAGTTCAATGTTCTCCTGACTTACCATCGTTCCGAAATCCGATGTGAAGTTCTGGAACTGTGCCTGTTGAACATTCACATTCGGCTGCATCATTCCCTGCTGCATTCCCATCATCTGGGGCTGCATTCCCATGTTTGGCTGCATTCCCATGTTCATCTGGGGTTGCATCCCCATGTTCATCTGGGGCTGCATTCCCATGTTTGGCTGCATTCCCATATTGGGCTGCATTCCCATGTTCGGCTGCATTCCCATGTTCATCTGAGACTGCTGTTGTGAATAGTCGGGCATCCCGCCCATCGGATTCATTCCGCCCATGGATGCCATGGGATTGGCAAACGGATCTGTCAGAGACGGTTCCGGTTCCGGCTCCGGAGTGGCAGCCGTACTCTGCTGATTCATGAACGTCTCATACAGCGACTTGGCAAAGTCGATCGGATACAACTGCATGATCGTACTGTCCACCAGATCGTCTATCTGCATACGGAAGGAAATCTTCACGAACGTTGTCTTTAAGAAATCTGCGATCTCGCCACCATTCTGGAAATCCTGGAGGTCTATCAGACTCGCCTCCGGTGGTGTGATATCAATCATCTTGCCCAGCATCGATGACAATGACGTCGCACTGGAACCCATCATCTGGTTCATTGCCTCAGAGATGGCACTCAAATGCAATTCTCCCAGTTCACCGTCTGTGTTGGTTCCGTCACCTCCCATCATTAAGTCAGTGATGACCTTCACATCATGCTCTTTCAGAACCAGAATATTACTTCCTTCCAAACCAACGGAATATCTGATCTGAATGAACACGCAGGGCTTCTCATAATGTTCAATTACGCTGTCCCAATTCGCCAGTGTAACGACCGGTGTTGTTATGTTAACCTTGCGGTTTACCAGAGAATACAACGTGGTAGCAGATGTACCCATGCTGATATTCGCTACCTCACCGATGGCATCCTTCTCAATATCCGTAAGAAGGTTTTCATCTATAGCATCGTTACCGGAAGAACCTGTCGAACCGGATGCATCAGATGAACCGCCCGGATCCATTCCGCTCAGCAGTGCATTAATCTCATCCTGCGATAGCATTCCATCCATTCGCTTACTCCTCCCTCAAGACCTCTGTTACCCGGACAGCATACCGCTCTTTGTTCTTGCCGGGCAATGCCTTGAATTTTTTTATATTACCCACATAGATATCCATCTCAGAGTCAATCTTGGCATCCAGCCGGATGATATCTCCCGGCACCAGATTCACAAAATCACTGACTGCGATACTGCTGGTTCCCAGCACGGCTTTGATAGGAATGTCTACCTTGCCGATCAATGTGGCGATGTACTCTTCATAATCCTCGTCTGTTTTATCCTGCATTGTGGAGAACCAGAACTTGGTGTTCAGTTTATCCATAATGCTCTCCAGGGTGAAATAGGGGAGACAGACATTCATAAATCCTTCCACTTCACCTATTTTCAAGTTCAGGGTTACGATGGCAACCATATCATTGGGTGATATGATCTGCGCGAACTGTGCATTGGTCTCGATGCGATCCAGCATCGGACTGATATCCACTACGTTTTTCCATGGTTCCCGTATCAGTTGAACACAGACCACCATAATCTTCTCTAAAATACTCATCTCGATCTCGGAGAAATCCCGGTTCTTACTCAACGGATTCCCCTGACCGCCCAGCATCCGGTCGATCATGGCAAAGCCGAGATTCGGTGCGAGTTCCACAATAATATTACCGGTCAGCGGCGCAAAACTCGATATTCCCAGAATAACGGGATTCGACAGCGCATTGGTGAATTCCGAGAAAATAACGGTTTCCGAGCTGGCTACCGACACCTGAATGTTCTTCCGCAAATAGACAGGAAGATTGGTGGACAGCAGTCGGCCGTAATGTTCAAAGATAATCTCAAGGGTACGGAGATTCTCTTTGGAGAACTTGGCAGGGCGTTTGAAATCGTAATTCTTTGCCTGTTTCTCGTTTTTATCGGGAATATTCTCCATGTCCAGATCGCCGGTGCTCAATGCCTGCAGCAAACTGTCGATCTCGCTTTGGGATAGTACCTCTCCCACGCCTGCTCACCTCCCGTCACTTCTTGATTATCATCCCATATACTCTATTGAATCAGGCATTCTCTGAAATTCACATCAATAATGAAATCGGACTGGAAGATCTGCTGAACGACAACATGACCGCCCAAGGCATCTACCCCAT
>JAEDCX010000042.1 GCA_016293925.1 Lachnospiraceae bacterium
ATCTTCGCAGGCAGGCTCGGACTCTTCCATGTCTTCCTCAACAGCTTCCGACTCTTCCTCTGCTGCATCACCACTCGGCTCGTCATCCTCTATCTCAGCGATCTCCTCCACCGGCGGGAGTTCCTCTCCGATATCAGATTCTTCCATATCAGACTCTTCGCTATCAGATTCTTCCATATCAGGCACTTCGACATCAGCATCTTCCATCCGGATCTGCTTCTCAGCCGGCTCTGCCCCTCCGTCAAGGGTCTCCTTCTCGGCTTCCCCCACATTCTCCAGCGGTTCTGCCTGCTCGAATTCCACATTGGTCACAATACCGCCGTGAATCTCTTCCGGCTCTTCAGCGATAATCTCTTCCTCCCCGAGACCTTCCTGTCTGCGGCGTTCCGCTTCCCGGGCAATCTCCGCATCCGCTACAGCTTCCATCTCCTGCAGCGTTGTGTGACTGTTCAGGGCGTCAAATTCGGAGATCACACAATAGGCTTCTTTTTTCAGGCGCTGGGACAACTTCTCTGCTCGTTTTGCTTCCAGATCCTGTTTCACTTTTTCCCACTCCGCCAGAATATCGTCGAAATTCAACTGACCGGTGATCTGCTTCTCCACAATGTCATTGTCAGGAATAACCATGGTGATCTGTCCGTCGTATTCCTGGGATAATTTGTCGGCAAGCTGCTTCGGCACCTCATCCTGCTGACACCGGCTCTGATCGATTGCTTCCTGAATCGCTCTGTTTGCTTCCTCCATTACATCCTCTTCATTGGATACAATGGCACTGTGACGAGGCTCTTCCTCGTCTTCGTGTTCCTGCTCTCCCGCCGGAAACCGAATCTCCTGCATATCGCTGTCCGGTTTCACTTCAGGAAGCTTCTCGCTCTCCATGAACTCGGAAATCACCTGTCTCTCAATGGTATCAAACGTAGGCTGGTTGTCGTCCTCCTGCGGAAGAAAACCGGTTTCAGGCTTTGCACCCGCATTCTCATCCGCCAGGATATCTTTCATGCTCTTGGCGATCTCCTGCTGGATATCGATCGTATTAAACTTATTGGTGGCATCATACGTCTTTACCTGTATATTTACATCCTGATAAGGAATCGTCTTCGTATCTCCGCCAACTTCATCAGAAGTATCCTGAACGCGCTGTGCCACGCCGGCAAAATCGTCTTCATGGTGCTGCATCACCTGGCGGATTCTGTCACGGTTTCGATATTTATCCTCCTGGGCAGGAGTCAGTGTCTCGTGCAGCATCTTCAATTCCAACGCTTTGGTAACGTATTTGCCGTTGCCAAACCACAATACTATCTCGTCACATTCTTCCACACATTTACTGATACTGCCCGCCTTATGGTACAGAAAAGCGAGCTCATAGCACCACTTTTCCCTTCTCTCATGGCTCTTGAACTCTTCCAAAACCCGGATTCTCTCTTCCAGGCTTACATTCTGCGCTTCATAAATCTTGTATCGTAAAATATATCTCCCGGTATCTTCCGGTGCGATCCGAACAAACTCCTTGTAATACTCAACTGCCTGCAGGAAATCATCTAACTTGAGGGACAACTCACACAGGGAGTAAACAATCGTTCTACCCTCCGGATATCTCTCATACGCCAGCAGAAGGACATCCCTGCTCTTCTCATACTGTTTATTGATCTTATATAAATCACTGACTGTTGTGAGCATCACAACGCTCTTCACTCTGGACCAGTCAATGGTATCTGCTATCAACATCGCCTCAGAATATTCCTTGCTTTCGATCAAGGATTTGATCTCCTGAGCCCTCTGCTTATACTCGTATTTATCCAAGGTGTCCACCCCTTTTTCTTGTTGCTTTGGATTAAACAATACACTAAATCTAGTGTATCATAGGAAATATACGATGTCAAAAAGAATATCACCTCATGAGGCAATCCGCCAATGCCGCAAACTGCTCCAGCGTCAGCGCCTCCCCCCGGATATTCTCTGCCAGTCCCAGTCTGCCCAATGCCTCCTGCACATGCTCCCTGGTAATACCACAGATACCGGCATTTCCAATACTGTTTGCCAGTGTTTTTCTCCTCTGATTGAACGCCGCCCGAATCAGCCGGAACATCCATTTCTCATCCTTCACCTGCACCGGCGGATTGGAATAACGCACCAACCTGATCACCGCACTTCCAACATTTGGTCTGGGCATAAAGCAAGTCGCAGGAACATACATGAGGACCTCCGGACTGGCATAGAACTGCACCGCCAGTGACAGCGCACCGTAGTCTTTGGTTCCGGGTCCCACCTGCATACGGTCAGCCACCTCCCGCTGCACCATGATCGTGATGGAATCCAGAGGCACTCCGCTCTCAAACAGCCCCATGATAATCGGCGTAGTAATATAATACGGCAGATTCGCCACCACTTTAATGGGACGTCCGTTATTTTTCGTCTGAACCAACCGGTTCACGTCTACCTTCAAAATGTCATCGTTGATCACTGTCACATTGTCGTATCCGGACAGTGTATCCTGCAGGATGGGAATCAACGCCTTGTCAATCTCCACCGCAATCACTTCTCTTGCGTGCTCTGCCAGATACTGGGTCATGGTTCCGATACCGGGACCAATCTCCAATACGCAGTCCTCCCCGGTCACTCCTGCACCGGCTACGATTTTCTCCAGAATATTCGCGTCAATCAGGAAATTCTGTCCGAACCTCTTCTGAAATACGAAATGATAACGCTCCAATACCTCAATTGTTTTACCCGGATTACCAAGATATGCCATCCTCTACACCTCACGAAACGGCAGCCTGTATAGTCTGCACGCATTTTCATACGCCGTCCGGCGCACGTCTTCTTCCGTAATTCCCTTGATCTGTGCAATGGTACTGACCACCATAGAAATATTGCGGGAATCATTTCTCTTCCCTCTGTCAGGACTCAGATAAGGGCTATCCGTCTCCAAAACCAGACGATCCAGCGGAATCTCTTCCACTGCTTCTTTTACTTTTCTGGCGTTTTTGAAGGTTACCACACCGCCGATTCCGATGTAAAATCCCATCTTCAGGAAAAGAGCAGCCATCTCCTTCGAATAGGAAAAACAGTGAATTACGCCGCCGATCTCCTCCGCATGTTCTTCCTTCATCAATTCATAGGTATCACCGGCGGCATCCCTGGAATGGATAATCACAGGAAGTTTCTGTTCCCGTGCCAGATTCAGCTGCCTGCGAAACCACAGTTTCTGCACATCATGCTCCGCATTGTCCCAATAATAATCCAGACCAATCTCCCCGACAGCCACAATCCGTTCCTCATGGACATGTGCCGCAATCCAATCGAGATCCTCTCCGGTCATGGAACCCACTTCATCCGGATGCACCCCCAGAGCACCGTACAGATCCTGAAATTGTTCCACCAGTTTCAGGGTATCCCTGCATCCCTGCATGCTGGCACCCACATTGACAATATGCGCCACGCCCTGCTCTCTCATGTGCCCGAGCAGTTCCTCTCTGTCCTCATCAAAAGCCGCATCATCATAATGGGCATGGGTATCAAAAATCGGTGTCATTTTCTCTCCGCTCCACCAGTAATTTTACAAAAATAATACACAAAACACCCTATTCTCCGCTGTTTTGCGTAATTTATAAAAAAAATAGAAAAAGTACTTGCAAACTAAATAACATTATAATATAATCAATCTTGCGTTGTAAAGGAAAACAGTTTTGCGCGACAAAATATGCACCGCTAGCTCAGTTGGTAGAGCACCTGACTCTTAATCAGGGTGTCCAGGGTTCGAGCCCCTGGCGGTGCACTTTGAAGGACTGATTTTGGAGACTTAAGAGCTCTGGGGTCGGTTCTTTTTTTGTCTCCTGCTTTGCAAAATGATTATCCCTGTATCATAAAGCGACCTTTACTCAAAATATCAAGAAAAAGAAACCGTGGACTGATATAGTAAGATTACGATATCGCATAAAGGGAGAATGAGGCATGGAGAATCTGTTACTGATCACAAGGGCTTTAGCATTGATTGAGGATACTCTTACAGAAGATGTTAAAACCGATGATATCGCCAGAGAACTGTATTGCTCCAAATCTTCCATTGAAAAGCTTTTCAGATATGTAACGAACATGAGTATCAGGGATTACTATATCCGGAGGCGGATGAGTAAGGCGGCCAAAGACATTGTTTCCTGTCCTGATGTTTCATTCCTGGATCTTGCCGTGAAATACGGCTACAGCAGCAATGAAGCATTTACGAGAGCATTTAAGAATGTGTGGCACGTCAATCCCTCCGAATATCGGAAGAATCCCATGCGTTTTGAATTGTTCCCGGCATTCAGACTGGAGCCGGAATTGATGGAGGACGAGAATATGAACAGCAAAAAGAAAGTAGATATCAGTGAATTGTACGATTACATCAAGGAAAGACGGAATTGCTATTTTGTCGGGGTGGATATCAAGAGCCTGATCCCGATCAACGAGATCTCCCACGAGGCCGGTGATATTGCGATACTGACAGCCTTAAACCGGCTTGCAGCGGCATCCGGGGAGGAAGATATCGTATTCCGGATCGGCGGAGATGAATTCGTCGCACTGACGAACTCCGGAGATAAGGAATATGCAGACAAAATCGTGAGTGAGATCCTGTCCCATAACGGTGAAACATTCCGGTATGGGGAAATGGATATTCCGCTTTCCCTTCACGTTACAAGCTACAAAATAGAATCCCGGAAAATCCGGTATGCGGAGTTGTTTGCAAAACTGCAAAGTCAGCTGGACTGCGCAAAGGCATGATTTCAACATGAAGGTGTTCGGCAGAGCACCTTCATATGATGGGATAACGTAGGCTGTGTAACCTGTAGTTCTTCCAGCAGATGGCATCCGCACCTTTCACTCCTTCGTATTGCCAATGATCTATGTGTAATATATAGGATACATAGGTCATTGTCTATGCGAAATGTGTGTAAAAGAGGGAAAACCTCTCATGACAGGCTATGCAAGTCCGGCGCAAATTGGTATGATGAATACGGAACCGTTGACTTCACATCCATTGGGAAGGCAGCATCGCAATTATGAAAGAGCATCTTATCCATCAATTCAAATTATTCTACAGCACCCGGGAGCAATCCATGGACGGAAAACGATATACATGGCTGGATATGGCAAAAGGAATTGCCATTTTTCTCGTTGTTCTGGGGCATCTGGGGTATATTCCGATCACAGTGGGCAAATGGTTGTCCTCATTTCACCTACCCCTGTTTTTCGTTGTCTCCGGGATTCTGCTCTACATAAAACGGGATTCTGCTCTTCCGGTACGTTCTGTATTGGTCAGGACAGCCCGCGGAATCCTGGTTCCGTATCTCTGGTTCTCCCTGGGTTCCGTTGCCCTTTTGTTTGCAAGATTCCTCCTGCATACGGCAGAATGGCAGACGATCATGGATGCGGCTCTTGCCGGCATTACATTCCAGGGATATTCCGTATTGTGGTTTCTGCCGGTTACTTTTGGGGCCGAGATAATCGTAATCCTCCTGGTCCGTAAGATCCATCCTGCCATTGCGGCAGGTATTCTGACCGTTGCTGCATTTGCAGTATTCTATCTGTATGGTTTGGTAAGCGGGACCGTAACAGGCTCTTCAATGATCGCAATCTATCTGACAGGATATGTGCGTCTGCTCGGCAAGATTCTCATTGCAGCAGCATTCATGACCTATGCCTATCTTGTCGCCTCATGCATTATGAAATCCCGCCGGAACGGTTTCTCCATCCGCCAGACAGGAATCGGTATCGCTCTGTTTGCCGTGAATATTTTCGCTGCCCCCCATCTCAGGATTCAGGATCTGAACAATCTGGCTGTCGACTATCTGTCCGTCTATCTGGTACTGGGGATGACCGGCTCTGTAGGATTGATCCTGTTGTGCCGGAATTGCACCAACATTCCGCCGATTACTTTTTTCGGGCAGAATTCACTTATCATCATGTGCACACACATGAACTTCTATGTCATGTACTTTGCATCCCTCCTCGTTATGCGCTTTGGCAAAGTCATACCGGATGAGCGGAGCACTGCCTATGTACTGTTGACCATGCTGTTTACGTTTCTGCTGTCGATTCCGATGATTCTGTTTATTAACTGCTTTTTCCCCTTCGTTCTCGGCAGAAAATATCCCCGGAAACGATTATAATACGCTTTGCCGCAACATGATCGGTTCCATAGATATATTCTGCCTCTGAAAGGAATTTCTCATGCGTAAAATCATCGTTTGTCTCACAACACTCTGTCTGCTCGTGCTCTGCACCGGTTGCAATGCAGGTAAAGCTGCCCCCGAACAGGATCCGGCCACCCCCCGCAAAGTCATTGTAGACTGCGATATGGGGTATATGAATGATGACGCCGTAGCCTTACTGTTCCTGTTGCAGGCAGACAAGCTGGGGTATATTGACCTTGCCGGTATCTGCGTCAGTGGTGGGAATCAACCGGGTGCGGTGGCTGCGAATGCTACTCTTTTGCTGCTGGAAGAGACGCAGCGCACTGACATACCTGTTTGTATCGGAACGGACGAGCCTCTTATGGGTTTCAACGCAGAACGCGCCAACAGGGATTATGCCGGCGAAGTGTATGCCAGTCTTGCCAAAGGAACCTACGTTACTCCGGATCATTATCACGATCTGGGGGATCTCTATCGTGAGAACTGGGGCTATTCCACTACAATGGCCCGGGAGATCAGTTCTTCCGAATTTCTGGTTGAAATGGTCGATGCATATCCCGGCGAGATCACCGTTCTGTGCATCGGGCCTGCTACCAACATCGCGCTGGCCTGTCTGGCAGATGATTCTTTTGCCGCAAAAACCGCGGGCATCTTCTTTATGGGAGGTAAGATACGGTCCGGATCTGATTTCAACTGGCGGTACGATGCAGATGCAGTCAGGGTATGCTTGGAGAGTGCTTTCCCACAGATCCTGGTCTGCACCAGTGAGATCTCCGGTTCCATGGCAATTCCTTCCGCATGGATTGAGGATCTTGCCTCCAACGCCTCAGATCCTGACGATCCCATTGTCGCTACGCTTGTAAATCACCAGTCGACAATCTGCTCCAACAAAAAGTTGTGGGATCTTGTCGTTCCGGCAGTGCTGCTCCGACCCGATCTGATCGTGGACTCACAGGTAACAGAGATCTCCGTGGACACCGATGAGAATTCCTACGGAGTGATGCATGTGGGGGAAGGTTCCGCTTCCGCTACCATTGTGTCCCGGGTATCCGGAGAACAAATCTATGCTTGGTTCCAATCCCTTTTCCGGGACGATGCAGAAACCATGCTCACACAATTAATTCAGAAAGGCGAGGATAGCTTATGAAAAAAGATATGACTGTACCCTGCGATGATGGTCTGCTCAACATACGTGTGGGTGCCATTATCATGAAGAACGGAAAGATCCTTATGGTCGAAAACAAGAACCGGCCGGAGTTTCTCTATTCGGTTGGCGGAAGGATAAAGTTTGGAGAAACTGCGGAAGAGGCCGTGATTCGGGAAGTCTTTGAAGAGACCGGAATAAAAATGGATGTGGATCGATTGGGCTTCGTTCACGAGAATTATTTCTACGGTGATGCTGCTACGAATCCCGGGAAACTGATCTATGAGATTTCTTTTTTCTTTTATATGAAAGTTCCGGAGGATTTTGAACCGGTAAGCCAGAGTTTTACGGAAGACGATCACGTAGAATTCCTGCATTGGATTACACCGGATTCACCCGTTAAGTATTACCCCGAATTCTTTCGAACAGAGTTGGCTCATCCGCAATCCGGCGTGAAGCATTTTGTTTCTGACGAAAGATAAGCCATCGACCGCAAAAACAATCGCCCTCCGGTCTGTGATCGGAAGGCGATTATGATTTGCTGACATATGTGGTTTCGTTATTCAAAAGAGAAAGGATGCTTCATACTTCCCTTCCTCTGCTTCCTCTGTTCACCGGATCGTGAATTCCTCTCCTGCAGCGATTGCAAATTCCCAATATTTTCCCTTGTATAAAACTTTGTTCCTGATATCGGATTTTGCTCTGATCACACATTCTGTCAATTCATTCTCTTCCCAGTGTATATCTATCTCCGCATTTCCACGGATTCTTAAGCCGCAGATACTGCCGGTTTTCCAGGCCTTCGGCAATGCGGGAAGCAGAACAATTCTCTCTGACGAGCTCTGTACCAGCATTTCCGCAATCGCAGCCGTAGCTCCAAAGTTACCGTCAATCTGAAAAGGCGGATGCCGGTCAAACAGATTCGGATACGTGGAAATCGCAAGAAGCTGTTCCAGATTATGATATGCTTCCTCGCCGTCCCACAGTTTTGCATAGTGATTGATAATCCATGCACGGCTCCACCCTGTGTGTCCGCCGCCGCAGGAGAGTCTTCCCTCCAGCGTTTTCCTCGCTGCCTCAGCCAGTTCGGGAGTACCATCCATTGTGATCTGTCCGGAAGGATGTAACCCGTACAGATGGGAAATATGCCGGTGACCCGGTTCACACTCCTCGTACTCCTCCACCCATTCCATAATGGTTCCCCTGCTTCCGATCCGATTCGGAATCAGCCGCTCTGAGGCATTCCTGATTTCCTCCAGAAACGCTTTGTTTTCTCCGGTGTTCTCTCCAAGTACCTCTGCCGCAAGCAGGCACTGGCCAAACAGATCCCTGAGAATCTGATTGTCCATCGTCGCACCATAGGTGACTGCACCTGTCTCCCCACTGGGATGGCGGTAACTGTTTTCCGGCGATGAGGAAGGACAGGTTACAAGGTAACCATCCTTTTCCACGAGATAATCCAGGAAGAACAAAGCTGCATCGCAGAGAATCGGATAGAAATGCTCCAAAAACGCCCTGTCCTGCGTATATTCATAATGATTCCAGATATGTGTACACAGCCAGGCAGCCCCCATTACCCAATAGGTGCTGGAGAACCAGGTATCCTGCGGCGCACAGTCCCCATGGATATCCGTATTGTGATGTGCCATGAATCCTCTGCATCCATACATCTCTTTCGCCATTTCCCTGCCGCTCTCCTGCATTTTTTCCAGAAGAGTGAAAAGAGGAAGATGACATTCCGACAGATTACAGTTCTCCGCAAGCCAGTAATTCATTTCCGCATTGATGTTGATGGTATATTTGGACTCCCAAGGTGGCTGGAAATCCTGATTCCATATTCCCTGCAAATTCGCCGGCATTCCCCCCGGTCTGCTGCAGGAAATAAGAAGATATCTCCCGTAATCAAAGAGGAGCTTGCTCATACCAATGTCAGCCTTTCCTTCCGCTGCAGCCTGCAGTCGCTCATCGGTCGGAACCGCATCATATGTATCACAGCCCTCCAACTGAAAGTCTACGCGTTTGTAAAGAGCCCTATAGTCCTCACAATGACGCTGCAGAAGTGTTTCATAGGAATAGCCTGCTGCACTGTCAAGAATAGCGGAAAGATGCTTGATCAGTACCTCTCTCTGCTCCTCTGCCGTTTTGGATTCCAATTCTTCCCGGTAACCGTGCCCTGTTGTATCTGCGCTGAAGTACAGTATGACTTCATCTGCATTGCTTACGCACAAGGTCTGTCCCAGAACCTGTACGTTTCCTCCCGTTGCAGCCGCACGAAGTCCTGACACGAATTCAACGCCATCCTTACCAAGATTCCCATACAAGCAAATCCCGTTATCTCCCAGTTTTCCTACTCCGTCAAAAAATCTTCCGCGCTCCAGTCTTGCGGTAAATGAAATCTGACCGGGACAATCCGCCGACAGTTTCATTACCAGGCAGTCCTCCGGATGAGAAATAAAAGCTTCCCGCAAAAAAGAAACATTTCCGCATCTGTAACGCACACTGCATACTGCCGTTTCCAGATCAAGACTGCGCTCATAGGAATCTTCCGCTCCCTGTCCTTCCAATTCCAGCTGGATGTCCCCCAGGGTCTGATATGGATGCATGCTGTCCGGGCATCCTGAAAAAGCCAGATTTAACAGTCTCTGAGCCTTTTCGATCTGACCGTCAAAAATGCAACGACGTACCTCCTCCAGATTCCGGAATGCGTCCGGATTCCTTCTGTCCTGCTTGCCGCCATACCACATGGTCTCTTCATTCACCTGAATCCGCTCTCTGCCAATTCCGCCAAATATCATGGCTCCCAGCCGGCCGTTTCCCAGCGGAAGAGCTTCTTCCCACTTCTTTGCCGGATTGCGATACCACAATCTACTCTTGCCTTCGTTCATGCGATCCTCCTTGTCAATCTGTCCTCCCACGCAATTGCTATCTTCATACTATAACGGCAACCTTCGTTTTTTAATAGAAAAATGCGTCTATCTTACAATAAAGATGTCGTGTTTTGGCAGGTTTCCACAAATTATGATTGAATCCATCTATCCCATCTATCCACTTCCATTGGCAGCCATTGGCCTCCACGCCGCCTATGCTTCCGTCTGCTGCATCGCATACCGGACGGTGGCCATGGCATCCTTCGCATAGTAATCTGCACCGATGCTGTCAGCATATTCCTGAGTCAGGACCGCTCCGCCAACCACAACTTTGGCAAAAGGCGCTCTTTGGCGAAGCTGCTTGATGGTCTCCTCCATCGCCGGAACCGTGGTCGTCATCAGTGCACTCAATCCCACCAGCGGTGCATTCTGTTCTATCACCGCATCCACCACTGTTTCGGAAGGGACATCCTTACCCAGATCAATCACATCGAAACCATAATTCTCCAGAATCAGTTTCACAATATTCTTACCGATGTCATGGATGTCCCCATGTACGGTGGCAATCACGAATTTGCCTCGGCTCACCGACTCCGACGGACCCTCTGACATTTTCTTCTTAATCTGCTCAAACGCATTCTGGGATGCCTCCGCACTCATGAGAAGCTGGGGAAGATACATGGTCTTCTTCTCGAATCCCTGACCCACGATATCCAGTGCCGGAATGATGTGCTCCGATACAATCTGAAGCGGTTCTACCGTCTCAAGCATTGCAACGGTAAGCTCTGCCGCCTGCTCTTTTAATCCTTTCACAATGGCACGCTGCAGATCACTCTGGATCGGGGTGCCATCCTGTGCGCTGCCGACGCCTGCCGTACTTCCGCCCGGGACGCCCGGGGTAGTCGCAACCGTGGCATACCGGCCGATATTCTCAATATAATCCGCGCAGTTCAGGTCGATGCCGTGCAACGCCCGGAAAGAGTAATAGCTCTTCATCATCTCTGCAGAATTCGGATTCATGATTGCCGCAGACAATCCGTTCTCCATCGCCAGCGAGAAAAAGGAAGCCGTGATAATCTCCCGATTCGGCAGACCGAAAGAAACATTGGATACGCCCAGGGATGTGTGGCATCCCAGTTCGTGCCGGATGGTATTCAGGGACTGCAATGTGGCAAGTGCTGCATGACTGTCCGCACTGACAGCCATGGCAAGGGTATCGAAAATCAGGTCTTTCTTAGGAATTCCATACTCTTCGGCCGTACGGATTATATTACGGGCGATCTCCACCCGCCTCTCCGCCTGTTCGGGAATTCCCTCCTCATCCAGCGTCAGGCAGACCACCAGTCCGCCGTATTTACGTACCAGAGGGAATATCTGCCGCATCACTTCCTGCTTGCCGTTTACGGAATTGATCATGGCTTTCCCGTTGTAATACCGGAGCGCCTGCTCCATTGCCGTAACGTCCGTTGTGTCAATCTGCAGCGGCAGATCAATGATTGCCTGCAGTTCATAACAGACGGTACGGAGCATTTTCACCTCATCGATTTCAGGAAGTCCCACATTCACGTCCAGAACGTGAACTCCCTTCTCCTGCTGGGACAGTCCCTCTCCCAGAATGTAATTGATGTCATTGCTGCGCAATGCTTCTTTGAACCTCTTCTTGCCGGTGGGATTGATGCGCTCACCGATCAGGATCGGTGAAGTGCTGAATTCTACCGCATGGGTATAGGAACTGATCAGCGTACGGTTCTTCTCACGCAGCGGAACCGGTGTAAGGCCTGCTGTCTTCTCCACCACCGCCCGGATGTAATCAGGCGTGGTACCGCAGCACCCTCCGGCAATCCGGACACCGGAGGCAACATATTCTGCAACATCCTGTGAAAATTCTTCCGGAAGCACATCGTACACGGTTTGCCCGTTCTCACTTCTGGGGAGTCCCGCATTGGGCTTCAACAATACCGGTACAGAAGCATATTCCAGATATTCCTCCACAACCCGTTTCAGCTGCTTCGGACCGAGGGAGCAGTTGGCGCCAATGGCATCCGCCTGCATTCCCTCCAGCATGGCCACCATGACTGCGGGGGTTGCACCTGTCATCAGTTTGCCGTCCTCCCCGTACGCATTGGACACGAATACGGGCAGATCGCTGTTTTCTTTGGCGGCCAGAAGCGCCGCCTTTGTATCGTAGCTGTCGTTCATGGTCTCGATGAAGATCAGATCGACCCCGCACTGCGCCCCGATTTCAACGGTTTTCGCGTACACACTTACTGCATCTTCAAAGTCATAATCCCCGTAGGGCTTCAGGAGTTTTCCTATGGAACCGATATCCAGTGCAATGAATTTCTCCTGGGTGCCGGTGCTGAGCTCCTTTGCTCTTCGCGCATTCTCCACAGCCGCACGGATCAGAACAGGAAGCTCTTCCTCGTCGAATTTCAGACAGTTGGCACCAAAGGTATTGGTACAGACAATATTGGAACCTGCATCAAAATAGGATTTCTGGATCTCCACGATCACCTCAGGATGAGACACATTCCACCGCTCCGGCAATTCCCCGGGAAGCAGACCCCTCTTCTGCAGCAAGGTTCCCATGCCTCCGTCCAGATAAGTGATATTCTGTTTGATATATTCTAATACGTTCACTACCGTTCCTCCTCCACTGTTCGCAGTTCACAGTCTGTTTTCCCACAGTCCCTGCACTTGTTCCGGCGTTTCCCTCCGACACATTCCCCGATTCCGAAAATAGCCGTCACGGATTTGGAAGGCGTCATCAGCAGACTGTCATTCAGAGTTACTCCGATCTGCCTGCTGCAATCCAGCATTCGAAATACGTCTTTCTGCGTTTCCAGCTTCAAATCCCCGTATCCCGGAGAGAATCTCGCTGTACAGGACAAACCGGACTTTGCCGCCTGCAATTCCATTTCCCGGCAGAATCCGTTACACAGACTCTCCACGCGCTCCGCTCCGTAGGCCTGCGCAAACAACGCCTTCGTGGGTGATATCCGCTGGTTTTTCGCAATATACCGGTCAATCGCCAGACCCGCGGTTGCCGCAAACAAAACCACCTCGCTGCTTCCCGCAAGGCATTCTGCCAGCATCGCCGAGGAAGACAACCACTTCTCCTCCCGGTTCGGTCCGGAATCCGATTGCAATACCGGTCTTCCATTCTCCCAGACCACATCCATTCTACGGTAACATACCCGGAAGGACAGTGCGTCCCGCATCTCATCCATAACCAGATGCATCAACGCATTTACGCCCTCCTCCATGGTGTCATTCGCCCCATAGTATCCGGCATACCGCGCAATCTCTTTTTCGTTAACCGGGAAAAGAGCATCCCCGGCATGATACTGTTTTATGAAAATTGTATTCTCCTGCATGAAAATATACTGACCCTTCCTGCCTTTCGGGGAAACCTCCGTTACAACGTTCCTTCCAGAAAACTGTTTCCGAGAATACAGGACAGATTCCTGTAAATTCCCTCCGCAACATCCGGCTTGTTCATGGAATACACATGAACATTCGTAATTCCGTTGGCGTACAGATCAATGATCTGATCTGTTGCATAGGCAATACCCGCCTGTTTCATGGCGTCCGGATTGGAACCGAACTTGTCCACCATTGCCTTGAATCTCTGAGGCATGAATGCCCCGGAGAGCTTGATCGCTCTCTCTACCTGATTCGCATTGGTGATCGGCATGATACCCGGCAGCACCGGAACGGTGATCCCTGCCTCGCGCACCTTGTACAGGAAATTAAAGAACAGATTGTTGTCGAATACCATCTGTGTGGTCAGAAAATCCGCGCCCGCATCCACCTTTTCCTTCAGATGCAGGATATCCTCTCTCTGATTCGTACTCTCGGGATGCTTCTCCGGATAACAGGCGGCACCGATGCAGAAATCTCCCGCACTCTTCAATTCATGGATCAGATCCACCGCATGGCGATAGTCCCATTTACTCCTGTCCCCTGCCTCCAGTTCCGGAGTCAGATCGCCGCGAAGTGCCATCACATTCCGGATTCCTTTCTCTTTCATGTCACTGATTCTCCTGCGTACCGTCTCTCTGTCGGAAGAAACGCAGGTCAGATGTGCCAGCATGGGAACATTGTATTTCTCTTTGATATTGTTCGCTACGGCAAGCGTATATTCACTTGTTCCGCCGCCGGCCCCATAGGTCACGCTCATGAAAGCAGGTTTCAGTGCGGCAATCTGCTCCGTTGCAATCCGAACACTTTCAAAAGAGGTTTCTTTTTTCGGCGGGAATACCTCATAGGATAATGACATCTGTTCCTGATGTAATATGTCGATAATCTTCATTTTAATTCATTCCTTGTCTGTTTCGTTTGTTATGCTGCATTATATCAGAATTTCGCGTTCCGATACAATATGGTACCGGCATGTTTCCGAATCGGCCTGTACCGGACACTTTCCGCTGCTTCAATGCTAGAATCCGATCCTGCGGATCTCTTCCACCAGATTTCTTCCGTATATCTCAGCGCCCAGCGCATTGGGATGGAGGTTGTCCAGATAATATTCCGAGAGGTGCGGAACCAGTCTGAATCCATCCACAATCTGAATATGCGGGTATCTCTCCACGATCTCTACCAGCTTCTCCCGGAAACGGATCAGTGTCGGAAGTCCCTCCATATTGTCTCCTCTCCAGATCGGTGTGATACACAGCACCGGCGTATCCCCATAGATTTCGGTCAGCGTCTCATAATACGCTTCGATATCCTGCATACTCTCGGTTCCGTACTGATTGGTTCCCAGGGATACGATAATCTTATCCGGCTTGTAACCATCCATTTTCTGAAGTGATTTTCGGTCATATACATAGCCGCCGATACCCTGATTGATGATATCGTAATGCAGAAGGCGGTTTGCAACACTTACATATGTATGGGAGGATCGTAACGGACCAAACCCCTGTGTAATGGAATCCCCCAGCCACAGTACCTTCGGTCCCTTGACAGCGGGTGTATAGGGCGCATTGATCTCCACATTGCGGATCACAACCGTCGCGTCCGCAGGAAGGTAAACAACCACATCCTTCGGTCCCTCCGGCAGGTCGAACACCACCGTACCTTCTTTCTCAATATCCTTCACATACACGATCCGGGCAGCCAGTCCATCAACCGTCGCCTCAAAGGAATCCTCTGAACCTGTCCAGAGAATCTTGTATTCCAGCGATACTCTGGTTGCAGTCGTTGAGAACTCTAACGTCTTGGCGGTTGACGCCATACATCTGTCATACCAGAAGTCGAATGCTTCTTTGAAATAGTCCATCTGGGATTGTGAATACTGGAACGATTGAAGATATCCGTCTTCCCGTTCCTGAAAAGAATAAGCGCCAAAATAAATCTTTTTCAATTCTTCGTTTGTCAGTCTCATAACCGTCTCCTTACCGGGTCTGTCCGCAGACCCTACCGCTATATATCATAGCACACAACCTACCAAATAACTATGAAAAAATATCTTTCGGGATCATTTTCAAAAAAAACTTACGAAAAAAATTTGCATTTGCTAAAATAAAGATATAGGCTTATAGTAGAATAATGTTCTACGAAAGCGTAAATAAGGGCACTGCACGCAAAACAGGCAGACCCTTAAGAATGGGAGTTGTGAAAATGTTTACAATCGGTAATATCGTAATGCATCCCACTGCAGGTGTTTGTCAGATCGATGATATCAGGGACCAGAGTTTCAACGGAGTTACGAAGAAATACTATATTCTCCACCCCATGTCCAATCCCCAGAAATCCACAATCTATACGCCGGTGGATTCTGACGCGGTTTCTCTGCGCAGACTGCTTACCGAACCGGAGATTCAGGAGTTGATTCTGGCGTCCCGGCAGGAGCAGCTTACCTGGACGGATAATGCCAATATCCGCAAAGGTGAATTCAATGCCATTCTGCACAGTGACAACGTTGCCAGAATCATTGCGCTGGTTACGCTTCTGCACCGTAGACGGGAGGCGGTGGAAGCTTCCGGACGCAAATTCCCGATTGTCGATGAGCGCATTATGCTGGACGCGGAAAAGAGAATCCATCAGGAATTCTCCTATGCCCTGAAGATTGCGGAGGAAGAGGTCCCGGAATATATCATCAGTCGGTTGTACGGCTGATTTCGCGCAAAATCTCACAATTTCGCGCATTTGTGTGGAAACAAATTGACATGGACAACCCTTCGATTTATGATACAGATATCAATTTTCATCAGGATGTTATTCGTATGGGTAAATTTATTGTGAAGAAAACAAACACCGGAATCAAATTCGATTTGAAGGCCGGCAACGGGGAAGTCATTGCAACATCCGAGGTATATGAATCTAAGGCAGCCTGCCTGAATGGGATTGAATCCGTAAAGAAGAATTCCCAGACTGCTGATGTGGAAGATCAGACCAAGGAAGGATACGAAACCAAGAAAAATCCAAAGTTCCAGGTATATGTGGATAAGGCCGGCGAGTACCGTTTCCGCTTAACCGCTTCCAACGGACAGACCATTGCCACAGGAGAAGGCTACAAGGCGTTGGCAGGATGCATGAACGGCATCGAATCTGTGAAGAAAAATGCTCCCGACGCACCGGTAGAAGAGGTTGAGTAAGTCTCATTTTCCGATCATGAAACTATTATATAGAATTCCACCCCTGCAATGTATCAGTGGTGGAATTTTTGCAAAGGAGAACTGTTTTGTACATTGTGAAATTAATTCTGGTTACTTTTTTTGCAGGTATGGGAGCCGGTCTCGGAACCGGTTTCGCCGGTATGAGTGCAGCCGCGGTAATCAGCCCCCTCCTGATCACGTTCCTGCATATCGATCCGTACACTGCCGTTGGAATCGCACTCTCCAGTGATGTACTGGCCAGCGCGGTTTCCTCCTATATGTACGGGAAACACAAGAATCTGGATATTCGCAACGGCCTGATTATGATGGGGGCTGTTCTGGCCTTCACCGTTGTGGGCAGTTTTGTATCCAGTCTGGTTCCTGCCCATACCATGGGCAGCTTCTCTGTATTCATGACGTTGCTGCTGGGTATCAAATTCCTCATACGACCGGTCATGACCACCAAGGAACAGATGGCCGGGATCAGCAGACGCCGGCGGATCGTGGGTTCCCTGCTCTGTGGTGCCCTCGTGGGATTTGTCTGTGGCTTCGTTGGGGCAGGCGGGGGAATGATGATGCTCCTGATCCTGACCTCCGTCCTGGGATATGAGCTGAAAACAGCCGTCGGTACAAGTGTATTCATCATGACCTTCACTGCATTGACCGGTGCCGCATCCCACTTCTCTTTCGGGGATCTTCCGGACATACCCACGCTGCTCCTGTGCATTCTGTTTACTTTTCTGTGGGCGCGTTTTGCTGCAATCATTGCCAATCGTGCAAAGCCGTCTACCCTCAACAGAGTTGTGGGCATCGTATTGGTTGTGTTAGGTATTGTCGTCCTGAGTTTCCAGTATTTGTTCTGACAAAGAACCGCTCGGATGAAAAAAGTACTTGGCAAAATATTTTTTTGTGCTATACTGTAAGAGCAACGACAATTTAGCACGTTGAAGCGTAACGGTTTGAAGTGTAAAATCAATACTGCGCTATTCATGTAATGTTTGAGGAGATTCGTATGAAACAGATTGAAAAACTTCTGGATTTCCGACCGGAAATCAAGGCATTTGATGTCACGATGAGAGATGGGGGGTTGGTAAATAATTTCGGCTTCACGGATGAATTCGTCAAGGACCTCTATCAGACCAATATCAAGGCCGGCGTGGATTACATGGAGTTTGGATATAAGGCATCGAAGGAAATGTTCAACCCGGAAGAGTTCGGAAAATGGAAATTCAGTGATGATGAGCATATCCGTGCCATCGTAGGGGATAACGATACCGACCTGAAGATCGCTGTCATGGCTGATGTGGGAAGATGCGATTACAAGAAGGATATTCTGAACAGAAGCGACAGTCCCATCGATATGATCCGTGTGGCAACCTATATCCACCAGATCCCTGCTGCCATCGACATGATCGAGGATGCACACCGCAAGGGATACGAGACGACATGTAACATCATGGCGATCTCAACCGCCCAGGAGAATGATTGGAAAGCAGCTCTTGAGATGATCGGGAAATCCAGCGTGGACGTTATCTATATCGTGGACAGCTACGGTTCTCTTTTCCCGGAACAGATTGCGCGGATCTGCGACCTGTACGGCGAGTTTGCCGCCAAATACAATAAGCAGATCGGTATGCATGCCCACAACAATCAGCAGCTTGCTTTTGCCAATACCGTTGAAGCGGTTGGCGACGGTGTAAACTATCTGGATGCAACCTACGGCGGACTGGGCCGCGGTGCAGGAAACTGCGCCATGGAATTGCTGTTAAGTTTCCTGAAGAACCCGAAGTACAACCTGTATCCGGCTCTTCAGTTCATTGAGAAGCATATTACAAAGTTGAAGGCGGAAGGTCTTCTCTGGGGCTTTGATATCCCATACATGCTGACCGGTGTGATGAATCAGCATCCCCGTTCCGCAATTGCTTTCACCAATGAGAAGAAAACCGATTACACCGGTTTCTATAACATGATCAGCGGCAGAGATTGAAGAGAACATCGGGCATTGATTGATGCCTGATACAAAAGGCTGTATGGCATGACACCCACCTGTCCGGCAGGGGAACCATACAGCCTTCCGTTTTCCTATCTGTACAGAACCACCACATCACCGGCGGCGATTCTCGTTTTGCCGTCCGGAATGATGGTTTCGTTATTTCGCAGAATCAGGGCGATCAGTTCATTCTCTTGCAATCCCAATTCTCCGATGACTCTGTTACACCATGTATGTGTCTGATGGATTACGATTTCCACCAGCTTCTCGTCTTCCGAGGGAACATAAGGGGGAACGCTCAGAATGACCGTATCCTCCGGCAGAATCTCCGTATCCCCTTTCGGAATGATGGTTTCCTCTGCCCGCTTAATCATGATAGCCAGCGAACCCTGCGGCAGATTCACATCCTTGATCTTCTGATGCACCCATCCGTGTTCTTCCGGAATATACATCCGCATCAGCTGCAATGCAGTTTCCTCCTGATAATCATTAAAGGTCTTTCTCACATCCGTATCTTCATCCACCATATGTAGTTTATTGGCAACCCAGGGCAGCAAACCTCCTTGAAACGCCACCGAGAACAGGGTAACCATGAAAACAATGTGGAACAGGTCCTGCTTCATCGTAATCCCCGACGCCACTGCCATAATGGCAAACACCGAGGAAGAGGCTCCCCGCAATCCCGCCCAGGAGATCAGCAGACATTGTCTCATGCCGCATCGGAAGGGAAGCATCAGCAGATACACCGCAATCGGTCGTGCGACGAATGTTAAGATCGCCACAATAATCAGTGCCGTCGGTATGATCTGCGGCATCTGACTCGGATAACTCAGCAAACCGATCAGGAAGAATACCAGAATCTGTGATAAGCTGGTTACTCCGTCAAAGAAATGAATCAATGTCTGTTTATTGCTGATTCTGCTGTTTCCTATGATGATTCCATAGAGATACAGGCTTAGATAGGCATTTCCCTGAAGAACAGTGGATAATCCGAAGCAGATCAGCACCATGGCAATCATGAATATGGTATCCAATCCGTCTGATACAATCTTGGTTTTCGTCAGAATCAGAACGGAAATCACAGAAATAGCCAATCCTACCAGAATCCCCACCACAATCTGCAGCAAAACCATGAGAACCAGATTTTGCGAACCGGATACTCCGAAAAAGCTGATGGCAATCATGGTAAGCATGTAAGCGATCGGATCATTGCTTCCGCTCTCCACCTCCAGAATCGACGCCGTCCCATCCTTCAGATTATTCTTTTTTCTCCGGAGAATGGCAAACACACTGGCCGCATCCGTGGAGGAGAGCACCGCACCCACCAGAAAGCTCTCCGCAAAAGTCATTTTCAGCAAAAAGTGGCACAGAACCGTGGTAACCGCCGCAGTTGCCACAACCCCCAGCGTGGAAAGGACGATTGCCCTTCCCGCCACCGGTCTGGCAGCGCTCCATTTCGTATTGAATCCGCCGTAGAACATAATAAAAACAAGTGCCAGAGAGCATACGGTTTCCGCAAGGGCAAAATCATCAAATCCGATCTTGAAAATACCGTCACAACCGAAAATTATTCCGATAAACATGAACAAAATCAGCGCCGGTAAACCGAACTTATCCGAAAACTTCTCTGCCAAAATACACAGCATAATGATAATTGCAATTCCTAAAACATATCCGGCCATTT
>JAEDCX010000043.1 GCA_016293925.1 Lachnospiraceae bacterium
CTGCAGACTCCTCTACCGCAGGAATCTCTTCAGACGCCGGCATCAGTTCATCCGATTTTGCAGACGTGAAACGGGCAGCTGCCAATCTCTCCATTGCGGAATCGGCACCTGTCTCTGCATTCAGGGTTTCTGATAACAAACTATCCAGATATTCTTCATTTGAAGTCATTCAGCATCCTCCAAACAGCACAACAATCCATAATGACACATTGTAACATATCTTCATTCAGATTACAAACGCATTCCTGCAGAATGTGACGGCATTCTCGTGAATATCATATGCTTTCTCCACCAATTCCTCCGGAATCATGGAAAACGAATGATTCACCCGATATAAAATCGCCTGCTTATTATACAGACACATTTTCTCGAACGGAAAATGAATCACACCCGGAAAGTCCATTCCAACCCCAAGTTCCAACAGAACCAGTTTATGGTGCAGCGTATTCTGCAGCCATCCGGTATATGCGCGCCACTGTTCCAGATACGCATGCTCATTATAACAGGCGGCATCCACCGTATTTGCAACCAATGGTTTGCCGCAGTCCGGGCACACCGGCTCCGCACCGACTTCCTTCACAGAATAGATCCGGTCATTGCAGTTATCCGGACACTGCAATCTATCAAGACTGCCACAGGGACATACGATTCTGTGATTGTCCAGCCCGGACCGATAGATCATGTCATCTGTATTGATGCTGACAACAAAATAATCCCTGCCATTCAGCAGAGTGCCCAGAGCCCCATAAGCTTCTTTTGCAGCATCCGGATCACACGTCTGGAATTCCCGTCCAATCCCAACAACGATCTTCTCCGCATCCGCAATATCCTGTTTCCAGTTTTCGATACAATATTTCATATATATCTCTCCAATATCCTAAAAAGCCGGTCCTAAGACCGGCTTTCCAATTACATATTTACCTCATTACCAGTTTATCCACTTCCCGAACCAGGTTTGCGATCTCCGGCTTCGAGAGCTGTGCATCCGCTCCGAGTGATTCTCCTTTTCTCTTCATCTCATCGTTCACCAGGGAAGAGAAAATAATAACCGGAATGGATTTCGTGTCGTCATCCGACTTAATCAGCTTGGTGAGACGGTGCCCATCCATAAGCGGCATCTCAATATCGGTAATCACACACTGTATATGCTCCGCCAGCGTCCCTTCTGCTTTGTATTTGCAGATAAGATCCCATGCCTCCTGACCGTTCTCCGTATGTAACAGATTCACGTACCCCGCCTGATGGAGGGAATCGATAATCAGTTTGCGGAGCAGTGCAGAATCTTCGGCAATCAGAATCGGAACAGCGTTTCTGGTCCTCTCTCCCAGTTCATCGATCTCACTTACCTTCAATCCGGTTTCCGGACTGATATCGGTTACGATCTTCTCAAAATCCAGGATAATAATCAGTTTTCCGTTCATCTTAACGATACCGGTCGCAACACCATCCTCTGTTGTAGAGATGGTTGCATTCGGTTTAATAATCTCTGTCCACGAAATTCTGTGAATTCCGAGAACCGCATCTACATGGAACGCTATATCCAGTTTGTTGAAGTTTGTGATAATGAATAAACCGCCATCCCCCGACTCACCCAATTGCAGACAGTTCTTCAAATCAATTGCCGTAATCATCGTATCACGCGGCATGAAAATACCTTCGATGCTCGGATGTGCATTCGGTACCGGTGTCACCGGCTGATAAGGTATCAACTCTTTTATCTTGGCAACATTGATACCGTAGGAGTTGTTCCCTAGTTTAAATTCTAAAATCTCCAACTCATTGGTTCCATTCTCAAGCAGAATCTTTGTATCCATATAACTCACCTCATGTTTTCTTCCAAGTCATCTATTTGCTCAGATCTTGAACGGTTCTGTATACTTCAATTCTCTGCGAATCCATCTCGGGCATTCCAACAAAAATACCGCCATACACAAATTTGGATCCGATCTTCTCGATACGAACAACCTCTATGAAGGCATGGATCACTTCTTTGGTCCAAATCGTCAGAAATGCTTCGTACACAGCTCCGATTGTCAGTGCCGTATCGCAATTGAAACCGACGCCGGTTTTGGAAACATCGATAATATCAATCGACAACTGCTCGCTTTCCTGTCCGTCAAGACGCTTGATTATCAATTTGGATTCAAGCTCTAATCTGGGGCTTTTTCTTCTCTCTTCCATGTCCCTCTCCTTTATCACGTGAAAATGAATCTAACTACCGATATTGTATACCATTTCACAAATAATGTAAAGCAAATCAAAGGAATTTTAGGACATATCCACAAGGTTATTTGTGATAAACATTGCATCTCCGAAGGAAAAGAAACGATACCGCTCCTCAACGGCTGTCCGGTATGCGTTCATAATCCGTTCCTGTCCTGCCAGCGCGGATACCAACATAATCAGTGTTGACTCCGGAAGATGAAAATTCGTAATCAGACAGTCCAATACCCGGAACCGGTATCCCGGATAAATAAAGATCTCCGTATTGCCGGAGCCCGCATGAACAATCCCGTGCTCGTCCGCCGCGCTCTCAATTGTCCTGCAGCTTGTGGTTCCCACACAGATCACCCTGCCGCCTTCCTGTCTGGTGGAATTGATAATCCCGGCGGCCTCTTCGGTAATCTGATAGTATTCGGAATGCATTTTATGCTCCGTAACATCCTCCACCTTCACCGGTCGGAATGTCCCAAGTCCCACATGCAGAGTTACATAGGCAATCCGAACGCCCTTCTCCTCAATTGCCTGCAGCAATCCGGGTGTGAAATGCAGTCCGGCGGTGGGCGCCGCAGCGCTCCCGTCATACTTCGCATATACGGTCTGGTATCGGTTTTTATCCTCAAGTTTGTGCGTGATGTACGGTGGAAGGGGCATCTCTCCCAATTTATCCAGTACTTCCTCAAAAATACCGTCGTACGTAAAATGAACATGACGATTGCCGTCTTCCAGAACCGCGATGATCTCGGCACGCAACAGACCGTCCCCGAAAACCACTTTCGCACCGGTGCGTAATTTTTTACCGGGCCTGACCAGTGTTTCCCAGGTATCCTTATCCAGCCGTTTCAGCAGGAAAACCTCCACACATGCTCCGGTATCTTCTTTGCGGCCGATCAATCTGGCAGGAATGACTCTTGTATTGTTCAGGACAAGACAGTCACCCTTCCGAAGATACTCCGTCACATCTCTGAAATGACGATGCTGTATCTCTCCCGTTTCCTTATCCAACACAAGGAGTCTGGAGGACGATCTGTCCTCCAGGGGATCCTGTGCAATCAGCTCCTGCGGCAGATCATAGTAGAAATCCGCGGTTTTCATGACTCCTTCACTCCTTCTAAAAACGCATGATAACACCGGTATGTCTCATACACATCAGCCTTGCTTGTGGCTTCATGAGGTGCATGCATATTCAGAACCGCCACGCCGCAATCAATCACATTCATGCCGTACAACGCGAGAATATAAGCGATGGTTCCGCCACCGCCCACGTCAACCTTGCCAAGCTCCGATGTCTGATAACGAACCTTGGCAGCGTCCAGAATGCCGCGCAGTTTGCCGATGAATTCGGCATTGGCATCATTGGAACCGGATTTTCCGCGGCTGCCGGTAAATTTATTGAACACAGGTCCCTTACCGAACATGGCAGCATTCCGCTTATCAAAACAGGAGGCATAGTTCGGATCAAATGCGCTTGTGACATCTGCACTCAGCATACAGGAATTGGCGAGACATCTGCGCAATGCCAGTTCGCTGTACTGACCGGTAATCTCCATCAGCTCCGCCGTGGTATTTTCGAAGAAATTGGATTGCATTCCGGTTGCGCCAACAGAGCCGATTTCCTCTTTATCCACCAGCAATACGCAGAGTGTTCTCTCCGGATTCTTCGCCGCAAGCATTGCCCGAAGGGCTGCAAAAGAGCAGACTCTGTCATCCTGACCGTATGCCAGTATCATACTGCGGTCAAACCCTGCTTCCCGCGCCAGATCAGCCGGTACAATCTCCAGTTCTGCGGATACAAAATCCTCCTCCGTCATGTCGTATTGCTCTTTTAGGATTGCAAGAATGCCTTCCTTTACCGCATCCTTCACACTCTTCCCGTCCTGCTCCCCTTTCTCTTTTGGGGTGATGTGAATCGGTTTGTTTCCGACAATCAGATCCAGTGCTTCTCCTTCCACCACCTTTACGCCTTTCTTCTCCATCTGTTCCTGTGCCAGATGAATCAGCAGATCGGAAATAAAAAATACGGGATCCTCATCCTCATCACCGATTCTGATAATCTGTGTGGTTCCATCCTTTTTGACAACAACACCGTGAATGGCAAGCGGAAGGGTTACCCACTGATATTTCTTGATACCGCCGTAGTAATGGGTATCCAGATATGCGAAACCGGAATCCTCATATAACGGATTCTGTTTCACATCCAGCCTGGGAGAATCCAGATGTGCCCCGAGAATGTTCATTCCCTTCTCCATCGGTTCCGTCCCGATCTGGTACAGTACAATGGATTTGTCCATATTCACGCAATATACTTTATCCCCGGGAGCAGCGGACCGATTCTCCTTCTGCAGTCTTGCAAGCTCCACATATCCTTCCTGCTCGATCAGATTGATAATACTCTCCACGCATTCCCGTTCCGTTTTACCCGCGTCCAGAAAATCCCTGTAATCCTTCGCAAACAATTCCAGTTCCTTCAGTTGTGTCTTGGAATATTCGTTCCATAGATTTGCTCTTTCCATTTTCTCCATCTCCTTCACGAAAACAGCGTGGAAAAGACAAGCCGAAAATTGCTTTTCCACGCCTTACTAACAGTATAACGCAATTTACTGTCTTAATTCAATTCCCATGCTCTCAAGTCCGTTCAGAATCTTCTTCATGGCGCCTGTAATGTCAGCCTCTTCCAGTGTTCTGTCCTTCGCACGGAATGTAATGGAATACGCCATTGACTTGAATCCCGTCATAATCTGTGCTCCCTCGTATACATCGAAAAGAGCAACACTCTCTAAGATTTTACCGCCGCGCTGCAGAATCATCGTCTCAATATCGCCCGCAAGAACATTTTTCGGAACCACCATACTGATATCTCTGGATACTGCCGGGAATCTGGCAATTCCATCGTATTTTCTGTCATAGGTTGCAAATCCCATGATCTTCGGCATATCGATCACCGCAACATATACCTTGGTCGGGATATCATAGTTATCTGCCACATCGGGATGAATCTCTCCCAGGAAACCGAGTTTTTCTCCGTCGTAGATAATCTCAGCCTGACGACCCGGATGCAGATACGGACGAGCGCCGTTCGGATCATATTTCACACGCTTCTTCATTCCGATGCTCTCCAAAAAGGTTTCGATCACACCCTTCATAGAGTAGAAATCTCCCTTGCCGTACATACCCAGTGTGAACTGCATCCGCTCTTCCGGAAGTTTCTCCAACGGCATCGACTCCGGCAGATAGATGTTGCCCAGCTCATAGAGACGAACATCCTTGTTTCTTCGGTTATAGTTCGTTGCAAGACTTGTCAGCATCCCATTGAGCGAAATGGTTCTCATAATGGAGAAGTCTTCACCCAGCGGATTACTAATCACTACTGCCAGTCTCTCGGGTGCATCCTGCGGAAGCAACAGTTTGTCGAATACCTTCGGGCTCTCGAAACTGTAGCTGTAGCCCTGAGAGAATCCGTTGCACTCCGCAATGTCTCTTGCCTTCTGTTCGATTCTCAGTTTGAAAGGAAGCTTCCCTGTGGTGGCTTCACCGGACGGTAATGTCATCGGGACATTGTCATACCCGTCGAAACGACACACTTCTTCCGCCAGATCCGCGATTCCCTCCAGATCCTGTCGGAAAGAAGGAACCACAATATCATCTCCGTCTTTGACAAGTTCCAGACGGCTGAATATCTCTAACATCTTCTCCTTGGATACATCGGTTCCCAGAAGGCTGTTGATTCTGTCCGGCCGGAACGGGATTCTGTTCAACGGCTTAATTGGTTTTTTCACATCCACCATGCCGCTGACAACCTTGCCGCATCCCAATGCTTCAATCAGTGCGCAGGCTCTGTTGATCGCAGCTTCCGCATTCACAGGATCCAGCCCCTTCTCAAAGATTCCGGAAGCATCCGTTCTAAGTCCCAGCCTCTTGGCACTCTTACGGATATTGGCACCGTTAAAGGTTGCCGCCTCGAATACCACGGTTTTTACCTGATCCGTGATTTTGGAATTCTCACCACCCATGATTCCCGCAATACCGATCTCTTTCTCAGCATCACAGATCATCAGCATCTGATCATCCAGTTTCCGAACCGTTCCGTCCAATGTCTGGAATTCATCCCCGTTCTTCGCGCGTCTTACGATAATCTGACCGCCTGCAATGGTATCATAGTCGAATGCATGCATCGGCTGCCCATACTCCAGCATGACGTAGTTGGTGATATCAACCAGATTATTGATCGGTCTGATTCCGCTGGCGGCAAGTCTCCTCTGCATCCACTCAGGACTCGGTGCAATCCGTATATCGGTGCAGACTCTTGCACAGTAACGGGGGCACAGTTCCTGATCCTGTACATCCACCTTGATATAATCTTCTATCTTCTCATCCGTCTCATGAATGGTCACATCCGGCATATGGAAGGGGAGTCCGAAGGTTGCGGCTGCCTCTCTTGCAATACCGAGAACACTGTAACAATCCACACGGTTTGAGGTAATCTCATACTCAAATACGGTATCATGAAGGCCTAATACTGCGATGGCATCTGCACCGACAGGCGTATCCTCCGGGAAAATATAGATTCCTTCCTCCGGCGCAAGCGGATACATATCACGGTTGGATCCCAGTTCCTCAATGGAACACATCATACCGTAGGAATCCACTCCGCGGAGCTTGCCGTTCTTAATCACGATTCCGTTTTCCGGAAGCGGACCGCCGTCATGACCACCTGCCACCTTGCCGCCATCGATCACAACCGGCACCTTGTCACCAACCTTCACATTGTTGGCACCGGTCACAATCTGTAATGTTTTCTCTCCGATATTTACCTGACAGACAATCAGTTTGGATGCGTCCGGATGCGGTTCGATACTCAGAATCTGCCCCACAATAATGTCCTTCAGGTTCTTGTCCAGACACTCAAACGTCTCAACCTTGGTTCCGCTCATGGTCATTCTGTCCAGATACTCCTGATTGGTACAGGTGAGATCCGGCACATATGCTTTTATCCAGGATAATGCTGTATTCATCTTCTATTCCTCCATTCTAGAACTGTTTCAGGAAACGTATATCGTTTTCATACAGCAGTCTCATGTCGTCAATCTCATATTTCAAAAGAGCAATACGCTCCAGTCCGATACCGAACGCAAATCCGGTGTACTCTTCCGGATCAATCTTACTCATGGTAAGTACATTCGGATGAACCATACCGCAGCCTAAGATCTCGATCCAGCCGGTTCCTTTACAGAAACGACAACCCGACCCATTACACTTGAAGCAGGAAATATCCATCTCGGCACTGGGTTCCGTAAAGTTAAAGTGATGGGGTCTGAACCGTACCCTGGTGTCTTCTCCGAACAATTCCGCAGCAAACGCCTGCAGCGTTCCTTTCAGGTCTGCAAAGGTAATCTTCTTATCAATCACCAGACCCTCCATCTGATGGAAGGACGGGGAGTGGGTTGCATCCACTTCATCCGAACGGAATACACGTCCCGGAGCCACCATTCGAATCGGAAGTTTTCCTTTCTCCATCTCATGTACCTGAACGCCTGACGTCTGGGTACGAAGCAGGAACTCACCGTTGATGTAGAAGGTGTCCTGCTCATCCTTCGCCGGATGATCCGCCGGAATATTCAGTGCCTCGAAGTTGTAGTAGTCTGTCTCGATTTCAGGACCTTCCACCACCTCATACCCCATTCCGTTGAAAATTCGCTCCAGTTCCTCCATGGCAATGGTAATCGGATGCCGATGTCCCATCTGGGCCTTCTGTGCCGGAAGGGTTACGTCGATGACTTCACTCTTCATGATCATCTCACGTTTCATGCGCTCCATCTTCTTCGTAGCTTCTTCCAGTTTGCTTTCAATCACTGCTCTGGCATCGTTTACCAGCTGCCCGATCTTCGGGCGATCTTCCGGTGCAACATCTTTCATCCCCTTCAATACGTCGGTCAGTTCTCCTTTTTTCCCAAGGATGTTCACTCTGACTTCATTCAGTTTTTCCAGGGTCTCTGACTCACTGATCTGCTGCAGAGCCTTCTGTCTGATCTGTTCCAATCTCTCTTTCATTGTGTTCTCCTTTACCTCCCTGTTCATCCGCTCCGTCGTTGCGGACTGTCTTCCGCTCTATAGGATGCAATCTCTTATAAAGCAAAAAAATCCCTTATCGCATCATTGCAATAAGGGACGAAAAAACTCCGCGGTACCACCCATTTTCCTTCATTCAGGCTCTCATGCGACCCAGTCGCATTCAGGACGTAACGTGTCCGAACGTCTGCTCCTACTGATCACTGTTCAAAGCAGCTGCTCCGGTATGAATGTCGATCGATATCTGAACATAAGCAGGCTTCCAGCCGATGACCCGCTCTCTCTGGATGGGTATATCTCTCTGTCGGATTACTCCGTTACCCTCATCGCATTTGTCTTTTCTGTGTCTATTTTAGTGAATTTACGATTCTGTGTCAAGTTCTATTTTACCGGAGTGTCCTTTTTTCTCTTATTCCGGATCATCCGTTTCAACAGCGTAAAATGAGACAGATCACTGTCAAACAAACTGTTCCACTCTGCCCCCAGCAGAAGAATGTACATCAGGCTGTATAGCCAGATCATCACGACAATAATCGTTGTCAGACTTCCGTACATGGAGAAGCCCCCGAAATACTGCAGGTAAATCTGAAAGAAAAAGGAGAAAATCAACCAGCCGGTTGCCGCGAAACACGCTCCGAACACCTGGGATTTCGCCTTCGGCCGCTTATTCGGCAACCATACATACAGCGTGATGAAGAATAACGTTAAGACACACCACATGAATATATATCGCAGGTACTGAAACAACGCCTTGATCAATTCAAAGTCCGGTATGTATCTCTCCACCAGGTTCAACAGATAGCTTCCAAATACCATCATGACCATAGACAGCACAAGCATGAACAGAAACATAATGGTATCCAGACATGCCACCAGTCTCACATGAAGCACGTTACGCGTTTCTTCCACTTCATTCACTCCGTTCAAAGCCCGGATCAATGCTTCGATTCCTTTGCCTGCCACCCATATGGTCACAATCACAGTCACCGAGATAACCGTAATACTCTTTCCGTACATCTCCTCAATCAGATCCACCGCAAAAGCATCCAATGTTGTGGGCAGCAGGTCTGTTACCGCCCGCATCAGATCTGCTTCCCTGACCGGGGTATACGGCAGTATGGAGCAGATCAGGATCAGCATGGGAATCAATGACAGAAAAATGAAAAAGGCTGCACTGGATGCGTGAATCGTAATGTTATCCTTTTTGATTTCCTGTATAAACGCCCGTATCATTTGAAGAAGTTTCATATTGAAGCACTCCTATCTGGGTTCCTTTATAGAAAAACGTAAGAATCTCCTCGTGGTTCATTCCCTGCCCGGCCATGGCGCCGGCTGCATTCTGGCTCATACCGACTCCATGTCCGTGACCACCGCCCCATAGGATCAGATCATACCCGGATTGCAGACCGTTATCTGTCCCGGGTGATCCTCCGTCCTGCGCCACACAGAAAAAAGCACTGGCCAGCATGGTAGTACACTGTTCCCGCACACCATCCCCGCGTTGCAGAATGCCACCCGGAAGTGCGAGAACAAAACGGATACTGTTACATGTCCGTACTTCGTAGGATGCCCTCGTACCATAAATACACAGGCGCCTTACGGCACCGCTCTCATCCCGTTCCACCACCCGTATGGAAGTCACATCCCCCAAATCTGCGGGCTCTGCACTCACATAGGAATCTGATCCTGCATCATGGCACAATATGGTGTCAGGATTGGTTTTGTATCGGTTGTTCAGACGTTTCAGCAGGTCACCGCTATCCAGATCCGTTACAGCATACGTCCACCGATAATAGGGATAATCTTTTTCATAATCATCAAATACTCTGCCAATATAGTCTGCAAATACAGCCTCATCGGAATAATCGATTCCATTCCCGGATTCTCCCGGCAATTTGGTAATGCGGTCAACGGTCAGATACACATACCTGCTCTCCTGTTCCATATTCCACACTGTCTCATCGGCACTGATTCCGCAGGAGGTACTGTAGAAATAGGTTTCTGCCGGTACGTTACCGTACAACAGAATCTTACCTCTTGTCAGGTCCACCGCACGGTCTGTAGCTTCCGTTCTGCCTATATTATTATATACCTGGAAACCGGTACTGTCATCCACATCTGCTCCATACTCCTCCAGTCCCGGATTCATCATAAACCGATACGCATACGTTCTGGCGCAGACCGCCTGCGCACACAGCGCTTCCTGCTCATATGAGGAAGGCATCTCGCTTGGCACCACGCTGTACAGATATGTTTCCAGGGGAACCTGATTCACCAGATAATATCCACGGTCGCCTCTGGTCACAGACAGACTGCCCGAGTACTCAGGATATCCTTCCGTCCGCCGGATGGATCGAATCGTCAGTCCGGTCTGCTGTCCCGCCCCTACAGCTTCCGTCCCCGACAGAATCGGCTCAATCACTGCGGATTCCCCTACCGGCAACGTCCCGAAAAAGGAGTCCCCCAGCACCGTTTCTCCGTGATATTCCTCTACACAGTCGACCGTTGTAACCCGAAGACCGTATGGAGCATAGATTTCTACCCGGTCATGCAGGTAGGATTCATAGCCGGTTGTCATCAGAAGGACTCGGATATCCGATGCTCCGAAAATGACTCTGTCTCCGTTCTGCCCATCGTTTGCTGTCTGGTTTCCGTCCGATACATCCGGATCTCCGGAATCCGGTGCCGGGGCCTTCTCCGATTCCTGTCCGGGCAGTTCCTCTCCCGTCTGCTCCTGCTGTTCGTCATTCTTCTGTTCCTTCTCTCCGGCCTGTTTCGCTTTCCTGTCACTCCAGACAAGAATACTGATCAGTACCACAACGACCAGTGCACTGAGAATTGTCGTTGGTATGAGATGTTTCCATTGTGCCTTCATTACGCATCCTCTACCATCATTCGACATTTGAATGACAAGAAGCAGCCGAAAGGCTGCTTCTTATCTTCTGATTAAGTATCTCCGGGGTGCCGTTTCCTGCCGTTTGACGCCTAGCCTCAGCCAGGTGGGTAACCGCAACCAGGTTTCTGCCTTCCCCTGCCATCAAGGGGGGCCTGACATCCGCCGGGCAATGTAGGAATCCCATAAACGTAAATGTAGGTTCAAAATAACAGGATTGTCGCACATCCCAGATCAGAGTGAAGTTCATCACTTCTCTCTGATACTATTATATCCAAACACACGAAATAATACAACCAGAATTTTTATTCTGCATTCTAAAATCCGATACAAAAAACTCCGCAGCCATCACGACTGCGGAGTCCTCGAAACAACATTCTCTTTTTCGGCTGAATTACCTTCTGCCAAACGAATTACAGAGTCTCGATCTCTTTTACCAGTTTCTCAAGAGCTGCAAGAGCCTCATCAGGAAGCTTGTCGTATCCTTCCTTCTTCTCCGCAAATCCCTTAACTGCATCTACACGGGTCTGCATAGCGCTCTTCAGAGCCTCTACATAAGCCTTATCTGTCAGATCAGGAGTGAAATCACCAGTCTTGCCGGACCAGTCGTTCATGATCTCGATATCCTCGAAAGGACCCCACTTCTCGAAAGAAGCTTTTCCTTCTACGATTGTCTCAAGAATGCCGAGTGTGTCCTCTTTCTGGCACTTGTGACCCATGAAATCACCTGTGTTTACAATGTAGCATGCTACATTCTTCTCTTCAACCAGCTTCTTGAACTTCGCATAGTCGTTTGCAAGAGGATAAGTTCTGAACGGGTTTGCATACGGTACGATACGGATTGCATTCATATCTGTTCCTGCAGCAACACGCTCTGCCGTAGATGTCTTGGTAGCAAGGGTAGCACCCATAACTGCTGCAAGAGCTGCACCCTTCAGTTTTACAACCGGAGGAATGGTAGGATCCTTCATGATCCAGAAAATAGCATTTACAGGAGAGTCAATCTTGTCTACACGGTTCGGAGACCATAACTTGGACTTGATGGCACGTCCGTTACCGTTTCTGATATCCTCTGTAACAAGCTGAATCTTGCCTTCAGAATCCATTGTACAAGAACAGTTCTGAGCAGTTAACAGATACTCGTTATCAGGACATCCTGTCGGGTAATCTGCTGTCTTATCGAAATATGTCGGCTCCAATGCGATAGATGCGCATGTATCTGAGTTGATGATGAATGCATCATCATGAAGAACCTTGATTGCAGGATACTTGCCGCCATGCTTTGCATGTGTCAGAGTAGACTTACCGGATCCGGACAATCCGTATACGGAAGCTACAAACTTAGATCCGTCAGCAAGTGTATACTCCTTCTGTCCGCCGTGGCAGGATGCATAACCGTTTCTGTTCGCAAGTGCCCATGCCATTGTCAGAGTACCCTTCTTGTGCTCACCGAAGTACTTCATACCAAGAATTGCAGCACAGTTCTCGTTTGTATCGAAGTAGCACAGTGTCAGAGGATCGCTTAAGCAGCTGTAATCTACATCCGGAGCGTCATGAGGAGCCCACTGAGGATCAGAGAAGATGTAGATATCAGGCTCGTTACCGCCACCGATAGGCTGGGAAGCCTTGTACATCTTTACATACTCATCTGACATATACTGGAAGTTGATCATCCAGTTATACAGTAAGTTCTCTTCTCCTTCCGGAATCAGAAGGTGTGCCTTACACATAAATTCAGGATCAAGACCTACGAAACACTCTGCATGATACATGGTTTTCCAACGGGTCTCATACACAGCGTCCATAACAACCTTGTCCAGTTTGGTAGCGTCTACGCCGGGCTCACCCTTAATACGACGTGCCTGCGCGAAACGACCTGTAACAGCACCGTCATTGAACAATAAAACCTTAGCATCAGCCGGAAGACCGAATGTCTCACCGTCTTTTACAGGCATATCGGTTACGACTGTACCTGGTGAATTCTTTGCTAATTCATAAGCTTCTCTTAATGTGTTTACCTTTACTACATTGTTTCCATAGAATGCAGCTTCGATGATGGAACGTGTCTTGGAAAAACCAACCTTACCAGCACCGATCTCGTTCAACGGATAATATGCTTTCGTTGACATATGTGTAGTGTCCTCCTTTAAAATATTTTAACCTGTACCGGCCTTACCGGCACGGCTACTGTTGTACTGAATATGCCTAATTGCACATCATTGCCATTATGACAGACGGGGATTGAAAAGTCAATATAATGGTTCATAAAAAAACGATAAAAAACTCCGGTCAGAACCTGTGATTGCACCATTTTGAACCACTTACAACGGTCTTGCGGCATGACGGAGCCATTCCCGCTCCCCTTCTTCCAGATAGGGGGACACCTCGTCATACACTCTTCTGTGATAACAATTCAGGTACTCTTTTTCCCGCTCCGTCAATGCAGAACTGTCCAGCGCATCCAGATCATACGGAACCAGCGTCAGAACTTCAAAATCCATAAACTGTCCGTCCGCAGTTTTCTCCTTATTCCTGCACAGCAGTACATTCTCGATCCGGATGCCGTACTCCCCGGCCAGATAGATTCCGGGTTCATCTGTTACCAGCATACCTTCCCGCAGAACCGCTTCCTCCCGGGTTTTATCATATCTCCACCGGATTGCCTGAGGCCCTTCATGCACATTCAGGACGAACCCGATGCCATGACCGGTTCCGCATTTGTAATCTATCCCCATCTCCCACATGGGCTGTCTAGCCAGAATATCCAGATTTCTTCCGGTGCAGCCCTCCAGATAGGTTGCCATGGCAAGATCCAGATGTCCCCGGAGCACTGCGGTATAATGACGGATCATTTCCATGGTCAGCGGCCCCAGTGCAATGGTTCTCGTAACGTCCGTGGTGCCCGTCATATACTGCCCGCCGGAATCCACCAGCAGAAAGCCTTCCGGTTGCAATGGGGCATTGTCCTCCTCTGTCGCCTCGTAATGCATCATTGCCGCATTGGCGCCGTAAGCGCTGATGGTCGGAAAAGATAATTCCAGATAGCCCGGAAGTCTGCTGCGCAGTTCATCCAGACACTTCGCAGCACTGTACTCGTTCAGCGCAGTCACATCCGGATGCTGTTTCATGAAACAGAGGAATTTCGTCACTGCCACGCTGTCCATCAGATATGCTTTCCGAATCGCGTCCAGTTCCCGTTCGTTCTTCACCGCTTTCATGGCTGTGGTCGGATTCTGTCCGGTTATTATGCTGTTCTGCTTCAGAACCGCTCTATGGATGAATTCACTGGTATAAACCGGATCCAGCAGAATCGTTTGTCCCCGGATCTGTCCGAGAAATACTGCAAGCGCACCGTATTCCATGATCCGGAAGTTTTCTGCCTGTGCGTAGGTTTCCAGTTCATCCGTCTTCGCCCCTTCCTGCAGGAAAAGAACAGCCTGCACACCATCCACATATGCATAACTTAGCGCAACGGGATTGCACTCCACATCCCGTCCCCTGATGTTAAACAACCACATAATATCATCCAGCCTGCTGATGACAATACCGTCTGCCCGCTCATCCGCAAGAAGCCTCCGTAATCGCTGCAGCCGGACTGCCGTCCGCTCACCGGCAAGTTCCTCCGGCATGATGAACACCCTTCCGCAGGGAAGACAAGGCCTGTCATGCCATATACCCTCCGCCGGATCCATATGCACCAGAACATTTCCCGCCTCCATCTTCGTATGCAGTTTTTCCTCCAGGGCATGCATCAGAAGTTCCACCGTATGAATGGGAATGATCCGCTCATCCACACCGATACGCTCCCCCTCCCGGTACTGCCCGGCAATCAGCCGGGGCAGCGTCGGAACCCCTTCCTCTGACATCTTCATCAGAAGAATATCTGTTCCCGCAAGTTCCTTTTCCGCCTGTACGAAATACCTTCCGTCCGTCCATAGACGGGCTTCCCGATCCGTTACCAGAAGGGTTCCGTTGGAACCGGTAAACCCGGTATAAAACTCCCTTGTCCGGAAAAAATCACTGACATACTCGCTGTTGTGATAATCGCCCGTCGGTATAATAACATACTGTACATTCTGCTCTCTCATGCTCGCCCGAAGTGCCGCAAGGCGCTCCCGGATCCATTGTTTATCTGTCATATGCATGCTCCTCAATTCCGCTGTCGTGATTGTGCGAACGCTCCATCGACTATCAGTGTACCACATCCCGGGATTTGTGAACAATTTATTAATTCATTTTTTTACCTTGTGTGAAATCTTTTTATCATGATATCATATTGCTGATATACTTTATTCTGAACAGAAAGGGGACAAACGAATGGATAATATGAATTACTCAGAGATCACTCCGGAGATACGTCGTTTGGCAGATCTGAGCCGTGAAGCCGGCATGATTGACAGCGAACTGTTTACCCGGTATGAGGTGAAGCGCGGTCTGCGTGACCTGAACGGCAAGGGCGTACTGACCGGCCTTACGAACATCTCCGATGTACGTGCAACCGAAATTGTGAATGGAGAAACTGTCCCTGCCCACGGTCGTCTTTTCTATCGCGGCTACGATGTGAAGGATCTGGTTTCCGGCTTTACCTCCGAGAACCGATTCGGCTTTGAAGAAGTTGCCTATCTTCTTCTTTTCGACCGTCTTCCGACGGCAGACGAACTGGAGAATTTCAAAGGTCTGCTTGCCGGATATCGTTCCCTGCCCACCAGTTTTGTCCGGGACATCATCATGAAAGCCCCCAGTCCGGACATGATGAACGCTCTGGCCAGAAGTGTGCTGACACTGTATTCCTATGATGACAGAGCCGATGACACCTCATTACCCAATGTACTGAGACAGAGCCTTCAGTTGATCAGTCTTTTTCCGCTCCTGTCCATCTATGGATATCAGGCATATAACCACTACCATTCCGGAAACAGCCTCTATATTCACCAGCCGCAGCCGGGCTTATCCACCGCGGAGAATATTCTCTATACTCTGCGTCCCGATAAGCGATATACGCCGCTGGAAGCAAGACTTCTGGACATGGCGCTTGTGCTTCATATGGAACATGGTGGCGGTAACAATTCTTCATTTACCACCCACGTGGTTACCTCTTCCCTCACCGACACCTACTCGGTGATTGCAGCCGCCATCGGCTCCCTGAAGGGACCCAGACACGGCGGTGCCAACATCAAGGTGGTCCGGATGTTCGAAGATATGAAGGAACATGTCCGGGATTGGAAGGATGACGATGAAATTGCTGCATACCTGCGGAAACTATTACACAAAGAAGCTTTTGATCAAAGCGGTCTCATCTACGGAGTCGGCCATGCCATCTACTCCAAATCTGATCCGCGTGCATGTATTCTCCGGGAATATGTAGGTCAGCTTGCCGCCGAGAAAAACATGCAGGATGAATATGGTCTCTACTCCGCCGTGGAACGTCTCGCTCCCGTTGTCATCTCCTCAGAACGCCAGATGTACAAGGGTGTCAGCATCAATGTTGATTTCTATTCCGGCTTTGTCTACAACATGCTCGGACTTCCGGTAGAATTATTCACTCCGATGTTTGCCATTGCAAGAATTGTCGGCTGGAGTGCCCATCGTCTGGAGGAACTTGCCAACAACGGCAAGATTATCCGCCCGGCTTACAAAGCAATCTGTACGGAGCATGACTATGTCAATATGCATGACCGCTTGGCATGATGATCTATGCGGCAACTATCACCGAACAGCATGGACGTCGAATACTCACTATTATGCGCAACACAAAGGGGACTGGAATTCTTTCTCAGTCCCCTTTTTACGTTTTGTCCCATCTGTCCTTCTTCTATTTTGATCGGATTTTCTCCTTAGGCAGCCATTTGATCAACATTTTTTTCAGTCGTTTCAGTTCCACAGGTTTCACAGTAAAATCGTCGATTCCGGCCCGGAAGAACCTGTCCATGGTCTCGTTGGAATCATCTCCCGATAAGGCGATGATCGGCACGCTTTTGTAATACTCCCGCAGGGAATCATCATTCCCTTGCTTCAGGGCTTCCTGTCGGATTTTCTCCGTTGTCTCCACCCCATTCATGTAGGGCATCATATAATCCATGAAAATCAGATCGTACCGGTTCTGTAATATCATCTCAATCGCCTTTTCTCCGGAATTGGCGGTTTCCACCTGCATGTCCAGGGGTTGCAGCAATTCGGAGATCATCAGCAGATTCAATTCCGTATCATCCACCACCAGTATTCTGGCATCCGGGGCGGTAAACTGTTCCTCTTCCTGCCATGCCTGCTTCTTCAGTCCGGCACCAGACGGCACATCGATACCGGATGCTATTCCCTGCCAGATCGAGAAATAGAATTCGGAACCTTTTCCGTACTCGCTTGTAACCCGCAGCTGTCCTCCCATCATGGCAATAAAGTCCTTGGAGATGGACAAGCCCAGTCCCGTTCCGATCTTCTGATGATTTTTCTTCGTATCCACCTGGGTAAATGCCTGCCCCAGTTTGCTTAAGTCCTCTTTGCGGATGCCCTGCCCGGAATCCTTGACGGAGAAACGCAGCCGACGTCTGCTCCGATCAGTGTCCATACAGGTCACGCTCAGCTTAATATATCCCTCTTCCGTGAATTTCACGGCGTTATTCATCAAATTGATCAGGATCTGTCTGATTCGCAAGCTGTCACCGAACAGATATCTCGGAATGTCCTCTTCCACCTCATAGAGCAGATGAATCGGTTTACTTCCGATCCTGTTTTCGATGATCATCTTCACATCTTCGATCAGCGGAATCAACTCGTAGGCATCTTCCACAATCTCCATCTTGCCTGCCTCAATCTTGGACTGATCCAGAATATCGTTGACAATCATAACCAGAGATTCTCCGGAATTCTTAATATTCCGCAGATACTTCTCCTGCTTCTCCGTCAGATTCTCCGGTTCCCTGAGAATCAACTCTGTCATTCCGACGACGGAAGACAAGGGGGTACGGATCTCATGGGTAACGATGGAGAGGAAGGCCGATTTGGATGCATTGGCCGCTTCCGCAATGTCTTTCTGCTCCTGAAGTTCCTCCATATGCTTATACCGTACGGTCACATCATCCAGCACATACAGACTGCCGTTCAGATTCTTTCCCCGGTACAGATCCTTGACCACCGCCTCGTAGATCCGTTCTCCGATATGCAACACTTCTCCGGTATCCACGCTCTTGCGAATGGAAGCAACAATCTTCTCCTGATCGGCTTCCAGATTGTCATAAATCTGCCCCGCCGATCTGTTGTAGTAAACGACATGATTGTCCCTATCCACGGCAATCACGCCCTCTGAGATGGTATCAATCACATAATCCTTGGCCATTGTCAGATTATCCATCAGCCGGAATCTGATAATGGCAATCAGCAGAACCACTGCCGTGACTGCATAACCGAAATTCGTCGGATCGTATCCGAATGTTACCTTTGCCATATATAAGATCAGTCCCAGAATCATGGTTGCAATGGCAAACAGCAGATTCCGGTACAGTCTGCGCATATTCTTGTCATGATCGGCCGCATATTTCCGGATCAGTGCAATCGTTCCGTAGAACGTATACCCCATCAGCAAAATCATATACGCATTGTAGATGACGCTGTGCCCCATCACATTATGCGGAAACAGTCCCTCCTCCACATAGATTCTGGAGGTGTAGAACAACTGATGCTGATCACTCGTCAGCACCAGTCCCAGGATAAATGCATGGATGAAAACCATTACCGCATATATTTTTTTCGGAATCTTATGCTCACACAGTTCCATAATCATTGCGAAAAAAGCAAGCGGTATCCATACCTTTCCTATGTAGCAGAGTCTGGATGTCAGAAATGATTCCTGGGATGTATGGCAGAACATCTCAAACAGATAGCAGGTATTATTTATCATTGCGGCAAAACAGAACAGAAACAGATATTCCTGCCCCTTTGTTCTCATATTCAGAAACACATAGATTCCTTCCAGTGTCAATATCAATATACTGATGATCTGGATGACAACCGCTATCTCAAAAGCCATTCTCCTCCTCCGTTCTTTCCCTACTCCACAACCATGTTATCCATATCGTAATCAATCTCGACATCCTCTCTGCCGCTTATCTTCCGATAGGACTGAATCACTCTCTTAACCACATTGATACCATTCGTCAGATCTGTATCCATCAGAATAACGACGAACTGGTTCCGGCTGAACCTGGCTGCGACATCCCCTCTTCGCAGCGTATAGGTAATTGCCTTCGCAATATTATCCATCTCCTGCTCCAGAACATCGTCCGTCATATCCCCATCCTGCATTGTCAGAAGGGTAATCTGTACCTTCTGTTTCGTTCTGTTGATATTCCGCTTGATGAATTGATATATGTTACGGAAATACTCGTATTCCACTTGATAAGCGCCCCGCTCAAAGGTACGTTCCTCCACGTATTTCTTAAACTTCCCAAGATCAAACTCGGTTCTGGCCACATTGTGAAAAGAGTATTTCTCATTGTCCTGATAGAAATGAACTCCCTTCTTCCCGTTTTGTTTCACGAAATACAACGCTTTATCCGCTTTGCTGTATAAATCCATGAACCGGTCCGAATCCTGTGGCATCATCGCAATACCGATGGACACGGAAACTTCATGGCCCTCCTGACGGATCACATTCAGTTTCTCCTCCGCACCGTCAATAATGGCATTGGCAATGTCGATAATCTCTTCCTTCTGATAGTGTCCCCGCAGGAAAACGGCAAACTCATCCCCACCGAAACGACAGATCACATCTCCCTCCCGGGTCACGCTCTGCAGCGTTTTCGCAAATTGAACCAGAACGGCATCCCCCATAATGTGTCCGAAATTATCGTTGATTGACTTAAAATTATCCATATCCAACAACATGAACACACCTTCCGTCCGATCGGACTGTGATACCCTGTCCACCTGCTCTTCCATATATCCACGGTTCCACAGATTGGTCAGTACATCCTTTCTGGCACTGATGGTCAGATTCTGTCGCAATTCCTCGATGCGGAGAATCTTCTCAATTCTGCTGAGTACAACCTCGGGTTCAAAGGGCTTTCTGATATAATCCATTGCTCCCATCTTCAGGCCCCTGATCTCGCTCTCACTGTCATTGTCTGCG
>JAEDCX010000044.1 GCA_016293925.1 Lachnospiraceae bacterium
TGTCTTCCATGATGTCAAGACCATAGGCGTGACTTGGAATCTCACCCTCCAGCCGTAACCGCAGAACCCACATCATATCCTTCATAGGTTGTGATTGCATCTCCGGCATCAGGTACTCTTGTTTTTAATGAGAGCATACTTCATATACCACTCTCCGCATTGTTGCCTTTTCGGTTATATATCCGCATACTCGACATTGCTTATATTGAATAAATTCTATCTTACATCCTCCATCATTTATTTTTTCATGTATACTTTTCCTTCTTAACACGAAATCATGTTGTCTACATATCACTAATTTGGATGTTTCAGAAGTGTTTCCTACATTATGCTCATAAACACATTCATCATTTCTTTTTGCTTCTGCACTGTTCGAGACCAACAATGATGTCATAATACTAAAACACAAAATAATACTCATTTTGATAATCTTTTTCATTTCGTATCTTCCAATTCATAACCACATTCAAACCATTCATCTTGCACTTCAAGACTTTCTTTTACACGCTTATGGCAGGCCCGACAATACAACCCTCTCCAGGTCTCCGTTACACATCCTCCGGACGGAGTCGGTGTATGATTGATGATCATACATTCTTCCATGGAATGATTCTCACAATATGCACTCTCAGAACCGGTTTCTTCCATGAATTCCTGATCTCCTAATTGAATCAGGTCAACTCCTTCTGCCAGTTCCGGATAAGATTCCACAAAAAAAGAAGGATATCCCTCAATCTCTTCATACCACTCCGTTTTGCCGTCTACTCTCACAATCTCGCGTGGCTTGTACAACACGATAGATAGCGATGCCAGCAATATCAGTGTCACAACAACCGGTCCCAGCCAATAGTGATTCGGTGGCGTCCTCTTCAGTTCGCAGATCCTCGATTTCGTCATTCTGTAGTGGACATTCAATCCGGAAACAGGAGCAATCATCTGTGCATCCTGCTTTCGCGCCGTTTGCAGCAGCAGTGTTCCGTACTTCACCACAACATCCTGTTCACGCTTTCGTATCACACTCTTATCACACAGCATCTCCGACACCTGATTCCATTTGTATGCCAATACATATGCCATTGGATTATAGAAATGAACGAACAGAATCAGTCCGATGAAAATCTTACACAGATTATCATACTGGGTCACATGCCTTCTCTCATGCTGCAGAATCCACGTTTCTTCTTCCTCTGTATATTTCGTTACCGGAAAGACGATGATCGGCCTGAAGAATCCGATCACAAAAGGACTGGTTACGCCATCTCGCTTTACGATCCGCAGCCTTCGTCTTCCAACACGACATTCCCTCATATCCTGCTTCCGCCAGAAGTGATACATCCTGCAGTACCGGTATATCTGTCTTACAAACAGGATAAGCCCGACACACAGGACGAGAATCAGAACAATATAGAGCCACAGATATTTATTATATATTCCCGCTTCGGAGATCTGTATGTAATCACTCGTGGTATCAAACACCGGGATGTCTTCAAGCATCACCGTTCTGCGCCTCTCCTCCAGCCGGAATACTCCCACCAGCCAGATCCGATATCTGTTACACAGATAGGCGAACGGATACAGATAGAAAACGGCTACAACCGCCAGACATAATCTGCGCCAGATTAAGGGCAGAAAACGTTTCATCAGAGATTCCGCAAACAGGTAGAACAGCATTGCGATTCCACCTGTTACGGACATAGATAATAATAACGGCATAATCACTCCCCTTTGAGAATATGCATCAATTCCTCATATTGTTCATTACACAACCCTTTACTGCCTGCCAGTGCGGATACGAAAGTCCCTAATGACCCTCCGTAATTGCGATCTAACAGAAGTTTTGCTTCCAGCTGCCTGTATTCTGTTACATCACACAGTGGCAGATACCTGTGATGTTTCTCCACCTTCACTCTCTTGACCAATTCCTTGTCAATCATGCGTGACAGAAATGTATTCACGGTCTGTTTCTTCCATTCCTTGCCGCATGCCGAACACAGATAATCCTGAATTTCCGCGAAGGTTTTCCCTTCCGGATATTTCCACAGATACTCCATGATCAGGAATTCCGAATCACTTAATTCACTCTTCATACCTAAACTCCTCTCTGCTGTCATCGATTGCTGTACCGCAATGGTAGGTACTATATAATGGTAGTATATTCCGGCCCAAACGTCAACAGGGAGCTTTCTACTTCACTGTGTATTCAGATGAATCTGCACACACATAACAGAATCCTTCTCCATCGCCCTGATATCGAAGTTCCAGTTGACTGATTCGAATCATATCAGAGTCAATCACTTCCATACCTGTTCTTGCTTTCGGAAGTTCACATACTTGCCGGCATTCCAAACTGTCCATGGACAAACGATACACATGCCCCGTTGTTTTGAAGTAGAGATACGCTCCATCTTCCGTCAGTTCCACAACCGTAACAACTTCATCTGCGGAGAAAATGATATGATCCTCTGTTTCATCTGAATTCATCCTATGAATCTGATTGCAGTCCGCATAGATAATCGTATCACCTTGTCTGCAATATCCCCAGGTTGCAATGAATGTTGCGTCATCAACAGAACAGTTCTCATTGGCATCAATGCATTCCGGACCGCTGAATACTCCCTCCGCCTCTTTCGGTAGTTCATAGTTCTCCTGCATGGTACGATTTGTCCTGTCATAGGAAATGTAACTGATCTCACCATTCATCTTGTGCACCAGCAGATGGGAAGTATCATACAGCTTCATCTCATAAACATCCAGTTCATAGCTTAAGAGTTCTATCGTTTTGGCATGATAATCTGCATAATACAGATTTCCACTCTTATCCTTTATGATGCAACCGCCATCATCTCCCTGCATGTCATACTTCACAGGACCACACCAACTGTAATTCTTGTTTGCATCATCAGAATCATGACTGATCTTGATTCTGAATGAATATGTGCCAACGTTTTGCCACTCATCCGCACTGCCTTTCCGTCTGTCCAGGTACCAGGATACTTCATCGCATGAATTGGCATCATTGTACACCCTCTCTTCTCTCAAAACATAAGTATAGTGTTCTGAATCATAACTGCAAAGGGATTCTGATTGTTGCTGTTCTTCATTCCCCGTTTCCTTCTCAGCATTTTCTTCCTCCGCATCAGGTATCGCATTACCTTCCTGCCCCCCCTCCGCAAAATCACTTCCTGCGGAGAGAATATTCGTTTTCCTACCACAGCCGATGAGTACCGACACTGCCAGCATGGTTCCGAACAGCAGAATCCCCACTTTTTTTCTGTTCATCGCGTATTCCCCCTAATCTTTACTTGCGATAGCCACAATCCAAACAAGTTTTTCCCGAATACCTATGACTATAATCTGTCGATGTCGATATTGTATATCCACAGGCACACTTAATCACCGTTCTGGTACAGACTGACGCTGTTGCAACCTTTGTTTTCGTAGTTGTCTTTGCTGCATGATTTGCAACTCCCGAATAGCCACACACAGTACACCGAAATGCATGTGATGAAGCACTAGCATTAGGATAAGTCAACGAATGTGCTGCCGTCAAGACATATCCACATTTTGAACATGTTTTTTTATGTGTTGATGCATTATTCTGCGAAACAGAAAAACTATGCGTCTCAGATGAAGAGTAACTGCAAACGGAACATTTTATCTGGTGTGCAGTCGCCGAAGCCTCTCCAGTTCTCATGTTGTGAGCACTAGTTGTTGTCGCTCCACATGAACATGTCCCCCGATGATTATTGGCATCTACGCTAGAATAGGAATATGTATGAGAAGAAGACGACAATATCTTTCCGCAAACAGTACAAGCCGTATAATGTGTACCATTCCCAGCATTTTGTTTTGAACCAGCCGTATGTGCTCCTGTAGAAACATATCCACATACACCACAAGTTTTCCAATGCTTATTCGCATCTGTTGAAAAAGTTCCAAATGAATGCGATTCATCTTTTGAATAACCGCAATCTGCGCAAAAGTGTGTATGTGAATTAGCGTTTTGGTTCGTTATAACAATATTGTGACTTTTTTGTTCAAACCTTGTCTTGCAATCTACACATTCGGTCCAATGTTTTACATTATCGTAGTTAACTGTACGGGTTCGTGCTTGTTTTGGATAGCACGTATAAATTACACGAATGGCTGACAAATCTTCATATGAGATAAAATGTTGATAAACCCCGCATTGACCATCTGTGTTGGCCTCATACATCACCACTCCGGTCTGATCATCCTCTATTTTCCATATCATGCATGAGTGCCCTCCACCCGCACTTGCATGCCTTATAAAAGAATACAAAGGAAACGATTTCCATTCAGCAACGGTTAGATTTCTGTCATAAATTTCTTTATCCTCGTCACGATGCTTGGATTTATAACAATGAAACCGGTATAGATAGTTTGCAAACCCCATGCATTCTGTTCCACCATCATATTCTATTAAAAATCTGCTGCCAGGTCCATATGCGTCAAGCGGTGCTGCTGGATCGCCTGGATCAGGTGCATATATCCATTCATCACTTGTCAACCTTCGCCTTGCATATCTGACACTTTGTATGCCCTCACTAATTCCCAAAGTTCTTCCTTCTCCATAATAACCGGATGAACATGTACTCATGTAAACATCACCGTCACATCCCAATTCAGATGCAGATACATATTTACGTTCGTCAAAATTATAATACAGGAAGATCGTTTCATAAATATAACCCAATTCATCATCTTCAATTCGATCTCCTCGTTCGCTCCAACAAACTGTATGGTTATCAAAAATGAACATTCCGTCACCATTATTCGTTTGCGGACCAACATCAATTATTCCACTCTGAATATGCAATCGTTTTGGATATGTATTTTCAACAAACATGATGTATTCTGTATTTCCACTAATATCCGTTACTCTTTCAGTACCGCGATATAATATCGTGTCATGGGAAGTATCGTTGTTCATATAATGTATCTCATGATCATTTGTTGCATACATAACTAAGTTCATCCATGTCTTATAACATGAAACACCATCCTTATATTGCACCCATTCGTCCGATTCAGCAAGTTTATATGAAAGACTCTCATCTTCTAAAGTCCAATGGTACTGCGCCGACCGATTATACATCGTATAGTATCTTTCTGTTTTATCTATAAATTCCAAATATTCTCCTTGTGCAAGACCATCTTCCGTCTGTAAAATGTCCTCCTGTTTTTCATCATCATTGTTATATTCACCTAAATCACTATTACCGGATTCATCTCGGTAATCTAATGATCCCCCAAGTTCTTCCTTACAGTTTCCATCTTCACATTCTTCATCACAAATTACCTCTTCAATTTCCCCTTCATTTTCGTGTGCATAACCAATCATTGAACTCATCAAAATGCACATTGAAGAAATTACAACTACTGTACGTTTCAGTAATCCCTTTACTTTACACATATTGTTCCTCCAAATGTTCTTTTTCAATAACGATTTCTCCTGTACTCACACAGGTCATGTCTTCTATCATAATTTATGTCATGCCAGTCACCTCCATCCTCGACTGTATCAAAACAGTATACTAATTCATATAAAGTATTTATACTACATAATGATAGTACATATTCGCACAAACGTCAATACCTTCCTGATTTTTTCTCCGTTTGTCAAACACACCGTTATTTTCCCATGTAATAGATATCACTCTGTGAGTAGATAAATCCCTCCCAGTAAGACGGCTGATACAGTTTCAATCGACCGATCCAGAGTTCATTATCCTGTGTAATATCAAATCCGTAAGGTTCGCCGGGTAACTCGATTTCCAAGCAAACGGTTTCCCCATTTGCTATGGTATATCGATACACATTCCTGTCCGTGAAGAGATACAGGCACGTACCATCCTGATTCGCAAGAATAGCATATACAACATCCTCCGCAGAATATACGATACGATCCCCTGACTCATCCTCATTCATCTCGTGGATCTGGTTACAGTCTGCATAATAGATCTTCCCGGCCGAATGGCACATCGCCCAATAAGGAATATATGTAGCGGTTTCATAAGTACTGTCGTCCTCTCTCGGAATACAGCTCGGTTTCGGGAATATCCCCTGCAGATTGTCCGGTACATGCAGGCTCTCCAACATTGTGTTTTCCACCGGATCATATGTCATGTAGGAGATACGATCCATTCTGCGGCGTAACAGGAAATGATTTTTGTCACATACTTTCATCGTGACTGCATCAATCTCCAGTAGCAACGGCCGGATCTCCCGTCCTTCATAATCCACATAATAAACCGCTCCGCACGGTGTTTTGAGATAACAATATGTATCGTCCCCATCCATTTCATACTGATAGGTATCCCAACTGAATCGTCCCGGTTCTCTTTCCTCTTCCACCGTTATCATCCATGTCAGAGACTCACCGGAAGTGAGAACCTCAATTTCGCCGGTGCTATCCTGCTTTCCTATCATCATGCATCCGTCCGATCCACCCCACAGCACATATGTATGATCGCCATATGAATAACTGCATCTGACTTCCGATGCTATCTCCCCGGCATTCAGAATACCCCTGGCACAACAGAAGGTTTCCCACCACTCCACCTGATTCCCCAGATCCTTCAACAAACATATCCTGACATCCCTGTTGTTGATAACCTGCAGACTGACAGGCCGGTTATAGTGCTCTGCAACCCGATCACAGATTCCGGACGGAACATGAAGTCTCCACGTTGCATTCGTCGTTGAATAAAAAAGATATTCTGCAGTTCCCTGCATCTCATAGATCACATCAGACGCTGCGAAAATCACCCGGTTATCCGTACCGTCCCGATTCATCCTATGAATCTCATTACAATCTGCATAGAACACGACATCCCCCGTCTCACACAGAGTCTGCGGCATGGCATGGACCGCATTTACTTCCATTTCGCCGGAACGGTTGGATATGGTTCCGTCTGAACAGATCGACCAGTCTGTATTCTCAGCCTTTTCATATATCTGAATCGTATCGCAGAATGCAAGGTATGCTTCCCTCTGCGCCGCATTCGGTGCAGTAATAATATCATACGCATAACCGGATTCCCCGTCCCTGATCGGTCGGATTTGCTTACCGCTCGTCCACACAGTTTCCGGCATATCACCAATCTGTATGGTGGATGCGAAACTCTCCATATCGTAATAATAACACCTTCCGCTGATATCCTGTGCAAATATCATGCCATCCTTGCAGACCTGAAAGGCGGTAACCGGGAGCGACAATTCCTCCACAATATCCGTGGTGCCATTCCAGACAGAATATAACATATATTCGCCTTTTTCGTCTGTATCCGTCAGATAATAGCATTTTCTGTCATTACACTGTAGATCCACAATCGTCCGATCCGATTCCACCAACCGGATTCGATTCCCTTCTTCGTCCCGGCATACCAGAGTATGATGATCCAATACCTCGTAAACCACACTGCCGGACGTAACGGACAATGTCACCGTTTCATCGGTTTCTACGCTGTCTGCATCCGAAGGCGTATCATCATTCGTCTGTTCTATATCAGTCCCATCCTTCTGTGTTTCCACATCATCCACCCTGCCACAGCCGATAAGTACCGACACTGTCAGCATGGTTCCGAACAGCAGAATCCCCACTCTTTTTCTGTTCATCGCGCATTCCCCCTAATCTTTTTCCGAATTTTCATCATCCTTGTCCAAACACCTGTGCTACCAATTTGGTTTGAAACAACATCGTACTAAATAATAATAGTACTTGTCTTTTCAAATGTCAACCGTAAGCTCTTTTTGGCATGCAAATGCGAAATTTCGTGGTTTCCCATTTACTTTTCCGTCAAAATGATTTAGTATTTTATGTGATTGCAATAAACTATTAATTATAAAAAGGAGTAAGTAAAATGAATCTTTCACCACTTCAAAAAGCAAGATACGAATATGCTCCTAAGCTTCCCGGAATGCTTAGAAACGGTATCGCTGAGATTAGCGTTAAGGAGGGTGCAGCAACACAGAGCGTTGCTGATCAGGAGAAAATCGCCGCACTGTTCCCGAACACATACGGCAAGCCGGAGGTAATCTTTGAGAAGGGTCAGAACACATCTGTCGCCAAGAAACAGGTCGTTGGTGTTATTCTTTCCGGTGGACAGGCTCCCGGTGGACATAACGTTATCAGTGGTCTTTATGATGCCCTGAAGGCAACGAACAAAGACAATGTACTTTTAGGCTTCAAGGGCGGTCCGGACGGACTTCTCAAGAATGACTACGTAGAATTTGATGACGCATTCATCGATGCCTACAGAAATACCGGTGGTTTTGATATTATCGGCTCCGGCAGAACCAAACTGGAGACCAAAGAGCAGTTCGCTATTGTCGCTGAGAATGCGAAGAAAAACGGTCTTACCGCTGTGGTTATCATCGGCGGTGACGACTCCAATACCAATGCCGCTACTCTTGCAGAGTATATGGCAGCAAACAACACCGGAATTCAGGTGATCGGATGTCCGAAGACAATCGACGGTGACTTGAAGAATGAAGATATCGAGGCTTCTTTCGGTTTCGATACCGCTACTAAGACATATTCCGAGCTGATCGGTAACATTGAGAGAGATGCGAACTCTGCGAAGAAGTATTGGCATTTCATCAAGGTGATGGGACGTAGTGCTTCCCATGTGGCACTGGAATGTGCGCTTCAGACACAGCCGAACATCTGTCTGATCGGTGAGGAAGTTGCAGCCAAGAAGATGTCTCTTGCCCAGATTACGAACTACATCGCTGATTCTGTTGAGAAAAGAGGCAACAACGGCAACAACTTCGGTGTTGCGATTATTCCGGAGGGTATCGTAGAGTTCGTACCGGAATTCTCCAAACTGATCGCTGAGATCAATGAGCTTCTGGCAGGCAAGAAAACAGATGAGTTCAATGCACTTCCTTCCTGGGATGCGAAATACAACTTCATCAAGGCCGGTCTTACCGCAGAATCCTTTGCTGTATTCGATATCCTTCCTCAGGGCATCCAGCAGCAGCTCTTCTTAGAGAGAGATCCGCACGGTAACGTTCAGGTTTCCCTGATCGAGTCCGAGAAGCTCTTCTCCGAGATGGTGAAGGAAGAACTGGCAAAGAGAAAAGCAGCCGGAACCTTCAAGGGCAAATTCGGTGCACAGCATCACTTCTTCGGATACGAAGGCAGATGTGCATTCCCCTCTAACTTCGACGCTGACTACTGCTACTCTCTTGGATACAATGCATTCATGCTGATCCAGTACGGTTACACAGGCTATCTGTCCAAGGTTTCTAACATTGCAAAGCCTGCTGAGGAATGGGTTGCAGGCGGTATGCCGATCACCAAGATGATGAACATGGAGCGTAGAAACGGAGAAGACAAGCCGGTTATCAAGAAAGCACTTGTAGAGCTTGACGGCAAGCCATTCAAATACTTCGAAGCACACAGAGATGAGTGGGCTGTTGAGACAGCATTCACATTCCCCGGTGCTATCCAGTATTACGGACCGAGCGAAGTATGTGATCTGACTACCAGAACACTGGCGCTTGAGAAGGGCTGATTCTCCCTTGTTTCCATTCAGTGACATAGGAATTCAATGACAAGCCTCCGGAAAGGACTACTCTTTTCCGGAGGTTTTCTTCTGTTTCTCCGTTCTGCAGCAGGTTCGGTATACGCTCCCGCCAAAAAGGCAAGATAAAAGGGAGTCGCTTAACGACTCCCCTGTACGGATCGAATCTCTATTTGTACGGATCAACGGTATGAATCGTACCATCCTCATCGATCTGAAGCTCCAGATATTTCACAGTTCTTCTGTGGTTGATACCACCTGACAGCTCACAGTCATGATAGAACAGATACCACTTACCGTGATACTCTACAATGGAATGATGCGTTGTCCATCCGATGACCGGCTCCAGAATGCGTCCTTTATAGGTGAAGGGTCCTTCCGGCTTGTCACCCTCTGCATATACAATATAATGGGTGGTACCTGTGGAATAAGACAGATAATACTTGCCATTGAACTTATGTACCCACGGTCCCTCAAAATACCTGCGTTCCTCATCGCCTGCCTTGATCGGTTCCCCGTTCTCATCCAGAATCTGAATGAACTGCGGTTTCGTTGCAAAGCCCTTCATATCCTCCGTCAACTGTGCGAAAACCGGTCCCAGCGCAGGTGCATCTGCCGGAATCTCCTCCGGATTCTCAATATAGGAGAAGGTCTGCCATTTCTCTAACTGGCCGCCCCAGAGACCGCCGTTGTAGCAGTATGCCTTGCCGTCATCATCCACAAGAACCGCAGGGTCAATACTGAAGCTGCCCTCGATGTAGTTCGGTTCCGGTTGGAACGGCCCCACCGGACTGTCACTTACCGCAACGCCGAGACGGAAAATTCCATCCTTGTCTCTTGCCGGGAAATACAGATAATATTTGCCATCCTTGTATGCCGCATCCGGTGCCCACATCTGGTTGCTGACCCACGGAACATCTCTCATGTTCAGTGCTTCGCCGTTGTCGACACATTCTGCATCCAGATTATCCATGGAGAGAATATGATAATCCTCCATCTGATACTCATCACCGTTATCATTGTCCTCTCCATCATGTGCAAGATCATGGGACGGATAGATGTACAGCTTATCATTGAAAACATGTGCGGAAGGATCCGCCGTGAAAATATGTGTCACCAAAGGTACTCTCTGTTTACTCATGTCGTGTTACTCTCCTTACTTATTTGTCAACATACTCTACTGTTATTACAATAACATGCATACCGGAAAATATCTTGTTACTTTCTACTTAAAAGTAATCAAATATTGCTGTTTTCCCTCTGCAGGGTTCCTGTCTGGCTCCGATATCCATTTCCCCAACTATTGTTTCCATGGCTTCTGTCCGGAGAGCCATCCGTTGTCAAGCCAATACTGCTTTTCGATTTCGGAAGCACCCATATCTGCCTTCTGCATTCCTCCGAAGAACCAAAACCGAATCCTTACGGTCAGACCGATTCGAACCCGCCTGCCACGGGACAGACGCTGTCCGAGTTTGCGCATGGCGCGGTCAATCTTCTGCTTCTTCCGTTCCGGAACCATGTCCCAATTCATGGCATTCACTGCGATTCCGTATCTTGTGATCTCAGGAATACCCCAATTTTTCAGATTCGTTGCAATCAGTTTGGTTGTCTTCCCGGCTCCCATACCGGCTGTTGTGGATATAACAACTGCTCTTTTGCGGAACATCTCCCCGTATGGTTTATGGGAGATCCAGTTCGTAAAGAACAGATCCAGAAAGGCCTTCATCGGTGCGGACGGCATCATACAATAGTTCGGAGAGGTGAAGATCAGCAAATCCGCCTCCTGCATATCGCGACTGATGGGCTCTTTGTCCTTCCAATAGGGACAACGCTCCCGTGCCTCCAGACAGCGAAAACAGCCCAGGCAGAAATGATTCAGATCTCCGGGCAGGAGGTACTCCCTGACCTCTTTCTCTCCCGCGATGTTCTCGATCAGGATTCTTGCCACATTCCAGGTACTTCCATGATGATTCTGACCATGTATCACTACAATTTTCATCTGTGCTTACTCCATCTCTTTTGCCATGAAAATCACATGTCCGCAACGTCCAAAGCCGTTCTTCTCATAGAATTTCGGGGCGGGGGCATATTGATTGGTGGACAGCGTGATTCCTGCCAGTCCTTTGTCTGTAACATACTGTTCAACCGCCTGCAGGAGTTTCGTTCCGATTCTCTGCCCCTGTCGTGCCAGTGTTCTGATTGTCATATCGTTCCCCTTCTTTCTCATTTTGGCACGATCCACATACTGTCTATATGTGGAAGCATTTATGGAGATCCTTATTCTGTCCCAGCACCAGCATAGTCTCCCCTGATGTCAGAATCACATCCGGCGACAGGGACAACTCCAGCTTCCCGTTTCTCTTAATACCGATGATGGTGATTCTATGATTCTTACGAATGTCTATCTCACCAATAGACCGTCCTGCCCATTCCGGAGGAACCGATATCTCTAACATGGCATGGTCCTCGTCCAGTTCGATATAGTCCAGAATATGGTCTGCTGTGTACCGGATGGCTGTCCATTTGGCAAGCTGCTTCTCCGGGTAGAGCACTTCATCCGCACCGTTCCGGAGCAGGAATTTCTCCTGTGCATCCCGGGTAGCCCTCGATACCACCATCTTCGCTCCCAGCTCTTTGAGCAGAGAAGTTGTCTCCAGAGAATTCTGGAAATCATTCCCGATAGTCACAATACAGACATCAAAATCACGGATTCCGAGAGATTCCAGAAAAGCTCCGTTGGTACTGTCTCCAATCTGTGCATTGGTCACAAACGGAAGCACTGCCTCCACTCTCTCCTCCACAACATCCACAGCCATGACCTGATGTCCCATCTGATTCAAATGTTTTGCAATATGACGTCCGAAACGTCCCAATCCAATTAACAGAATTGATTTCATACTATATCAGTCTCCTTTATCCAACCGTTATTTTTTCCCTCGGCAGTTTGGATACGTTCTTCTGTATCCCGGACAATGCCGCAAAAATCAAAGTCAATCCGCCTACACGCCCTAAGAACATCAGCACAATCAGAATCAATCTGGATACCGTTCCCAGACTTGCCGTCACGCCGAGAGACAGTCCAACCGTCCCCACAGCAGATGCCGTCTCAAACAAACTGGTCAGCATGGGAAGTCCCTCGATGATGCTGATCGCCAGTCCACCGAAGAAAAACAACACCAGATACATCACCAGAATGGTTGCCGCATTCTTTACCACATCATTATCGATCCGGCGGCCGAAGAAAACCGTGTCCTCTTTCCGTCTGAAGGTAGCGATCGCCGCCGCGAACAGAACTGCCACCGTAGTGGTTTTCATTCCACCGGCTGTTGACCCCGGACTCCCGCCGATCAGCATCAGGAAAATGGTAATATATTGTCCCGATTCATTCAGTGTAGTGAGATCAACCGTGTTAAACCCTGCCGTTCTGGGCGATACCGCCTGGAACAGAGAATACCACACTCTCGCTCCCGGTGCCTGTGTGTCAAATTCAAAAAAGTAAAAATAAATCGCGGGCAAAATCAACAGAATTGCCGTGGTGCACAGGATCACTTTGCTCTGCATTCTGTATTTGCGGAAATGAAACCTGTTTGTCTTGATATCCTCCCAGGTAAGAAATCCGATACCGCCTACGATAACCAGAAGCATAATCGTAATATTCAGGAGCGGTTCCGTGGCATAGTAAGTCAGTGAAGAACCGGGAGAAACTGTACCCATCAGATCAAATCCGGCGTTGCAGAACGCGGATATTGAGTGAAACAGTGCCATCCAGAGCCCCTTCATACCGAAATCCCGGCAGAAAACCGGAGCCATTACGGCGGCTCCAATCAATTCGATCAAAAAAGTTATCTTGATAACAAATCCGGTCAGCCGGACGATACCTCCCACCTTCGGAGCCGAGATTGCTTCCTGCATGGTGCTTCGCTGCATCAGGGAAATCTTCCTCCCCGATAACATGAAAAAGGCTGCCGCCACAGTGATTACTCCCATACCGCCGATCTGAATCAGCAGGAGAATGATACCTTGTCCGAACACAGACCAATAGGTTCCGGTATCCTGTACCACAAGTCCCGTCACACAGACCGCGGAAGTCGAGGTAAACAGGGCGTCCCCAAAGGAAGTCACCTGTCCCGTCCGGCTGGCCACCGGAAGCATCAGCAGAATCGTCCCGAGGAGAATCACACCGAGAAACCCGAGAATGATAATCTGAAAAGACGTCAATTTTCTTTTGATTCGTATCAGCGTACTCATTTGCCGATTGCTCCTTTATCTTGCTACAACATGCCCTAATCATACATCGTTATCATGGAAAATGCAAAGAATATTTCGGATCGTTCTGTTTCCATTCCGGCTTACGGACACGCTTCACTTCCATCATTCATATGCGTACCGGTATTCGTTCTCCGCGCCGTACTGCGGAACGCCGAGAGGCATATCCTCCGACGAAACCGGACGAATCGTAAAATCAAAATTCTCGTTCTCATAGAGAATTGTCATATTGTCATATACATCGTCCTCAAATGCGAGTTCGACATGTTCGCTGTAGATCAGGGAACTGTTCCTAAGACAGTTTGAATAGAATGCCGGCATCTCCGCATGTCCTGCCGCAGGAATCATGATGTAGACCAGCGTGTTGTTCCGGTCTACCCTGCCGTGCAGATATTCCGTGATGTCCTCCAGACGGTCTGTTTTCATCGGCTCGTAGGTTTTGTATCTGCATCCGTCTATCAGATCCTCCAGTAGCGCAGAATAGTCCATCACATAATAGTAGCCGTCTTCATAGAACCAGGTAAATATTTTCGAATTGTATCCATATGCAATCAGATATCCCCAATCCTCATAATCATTCTGCAGAAGGTATGTTACCGCATTGGCCAGATCTGCTGGACCGCCGAATTTATTCAGAATCACAGAATCCCCCGGCAAAGACCAGTTCCACAAGGTATCCCCGGACACCAGAATCGGGGAATAGGATTGATATGTGAAATCACTCTTCTGAAAATAGGCAATCGAATCCTGAATCGTGTTAATCTTCGTTCGCAGCAGTTCAGGAGAAACCGTATCCCGGTAGCTTATCTCCACTCCCTCAAACTCCTCCGGGCTGATCTCGTAGCAGGCTTCCACCTTTTTCCCGTCATTGAATGTAGTGACAGCAAATTCCCGGGAATCCAGCACGTTTCCGTCCGCATCCTGCTTCTGAATCGTCACGACGCCCTCCTGCCAGCCTGAGACAACGCCATTGTGAACCGTGGCAATTCTCTCATCCGACGTAAACCATTGCACCCCATCCTCCGGAGCTTCGTCAAGAACCCTCGGCATGCCCAGATAGATCACCGGCTTCTCTTCTCCCACCTGTTTCCGAAAAGATGTCCCGTATGCAGAGTGGGTATTGATGCTTCGCACATCCGCTGTCTCCGTCTGCTCCCAAAGCATCTCCCGGGTATCCTCCTGCACCTTTGCCGTATCGACCGTTCCTCCTTCTGCTTTCGCGTCAGACTTCCCGCATCCGGTTACGCAAAGACAACATATGAAAATAATCCCTATTCCTTTTCTCATGATTCATCCCTCATCGATTTATAGTAATGTACTCAGCTTCTGCTCCTCCAGCAGTTCGTCCAGTTCATCCACAGTCAGTTTATTCTTCAAAGCAAACAGAATATATGCATCCCTTGCATCCCGCGGGTACAGTACGGATAACCCGGCACAACGAAGCGCCGTCTGGGTTTCCGCAATCGTCATGGGAAATGCCAGACAGATTGCCAGCAGGATATCTCTGGAAGGCGTTTTCGTATCATCCCGAAATAACTCATAGCCGTAATTGCTTCCTGCCTGTCCGGCACGCCGGAACAATTCTGATTTTTTCACACCATACTTCTGCTGCATGGCCCGCAGGTGATCCGACAGCGACAGTCTGCATATCTCCTCCCCGTTATCTGCCAGATATTCTTTTATCTGCTCACAATTCTCTATCTCGTTCAGCAATTCTTCGGTTCTTTTTCTCATCAGAATCCTTCCTTCGTTCCTCAGGGCACGATATAAACCCTGCCATAGGCCATTCTTCCATTTTTCATTTGAAAAGATAATTCCAGCACGTCCTCTGCCGCCTTCCCTTCCAGAAAATCCGACTTCAGAATCATTCCACGCGCATCCCGGAACAGTATATAATCCTCATCCTGCATTTTCTCTCCGTTACAGTATACCGCCTCTATTCCGTAAGGTGTATTCCACATATGAAACATCAGCTCATTCCCGGCAGAAACGCTGTATATCTGTATTGCATTCTCGGCATGCACCACAAAATTGTCAATTTCGTCCGCCTCGCCATGCACCATCAGATAACAGGTCCAATTCCATTCCTGCTTCCCATGAACCTGTAACAGATATACGCCGGGTTCCAGAATATCCAACGCCTCCGTTGCAACGCAGAGGTACCCATCCCGGATGTTGCACAGTTCCGGATCTGCAATCCGGATGGTTTCAATCAGTTGTTCGCCCCCGTCCGAATAGCGTTCAAACGATACATAATCCACAAATCTTCCTTCAAACTCGTAATGGTTCAGAAGCAATGCCTGGGGAAATGCTTTGCAATAACGGAAGCACAATCGTTCTGTCCCCAGCGGACTCTCGCCTCCGTTCTCCAGGATGCCGTCCGCGCCATCTGTGTCCAACCGAACTGTTGTCTGCCCGTTATCGGTCAGCCCAAGGCGGTTCACCTGTTCGATCCAGATCTGCTTCATGGGCGTATAATGATAGGTACTCGGAATAATCCCACGGTTCCATACGCACACATTCGGATAATCCCGCCGTTCTACCCCGGTATCCGGCTGCCACAGTTTTCTTCCCAGAAACAGCACGGCTGCCAGCGCCAAACCAACCGGAATCAGCAGGATGAGACGGAATCCTCCAATCGTCCCCTGATTCACCGACCGCTCAATTCTGCGCAGTGCGGCAAGCATCTGATCTGCGTTCCGGAATCGTTTATTGGGATCAAACATGGTTGCTTTGTCCAATACCCGTTTTATTTTTTTCCACAGCCCAGGGGAAGTATCCATTTTCTCGGCAATCCGGGTACAGACAATGCCAACCGAATAGATATCGCTTCTGACGTCGGTTTGTGCAAATCCAAACTGCTCCGGAGATGCATATCCTCTGGTTCCAAGCATTCTGGTATCCCGATCCTTTTCCCCCGGTACATACTCCCTCGTTGCATCAAAATCCAGCAGAACCAGCTGCCCGTCAGCCTTGATCATAATATTTTCAGGTTTAATGTCCCGATGAATCAACGGCGGATTCCGTTTATGAAGTACGTTCACCGCCTGTACCAGCTGAATCATATAAGAGATTCCATCCTGCCTGTCAATCCGGCCTTCCAACAGTTCATCCAGCCCGGTGCCCTCTATGTACTCCTCCAGAATATAGGTTTTTCCATCCGAATATGCGACCGTCTCGATCCTTGGCAAAAAGCTGGAATGCAACTCCTGAATGCTCCTGTACAGAGCCGTTTTGTCATTTCCCGACAATATCTTCCATACCGCCAGTTTCCGATCCGGTTTCATCGCAAGGTAAACACAGGATTTGTCATTTTCAGAGATGGTTGTCACAATCTGTATATCCTGCTCCGCAGTTTTCCCACTCATCTTACCAGACATCCTTCCATCACAATCTTTTTCATTATATCATTCCAACCGGACAGAATAAAGTAGTTATCCTTCAGAAAAGATGATTTGAACATTCCCCGATTCCGAACAACAAAACAAGCCATCCCACCCACAGGCGGAATAGCTTGCAATATCAATGAATGTTGGTAACCGTTCCGATGGATATATAATGGTCAAATAACGCCCGCAGATCGGAACCCTCTTCCACATCCTCGTTGTAGATTCCGTTTACCCGATACCGTTTTCCACCATTTTCCATATCCTCACAGTCATACTTGTCCCTAAAAATGCTTCCCCTTGAGCACAGTCTGTTTCGCAGAATCCCCTTCACCTCTTCCGGCTCACAGATCGGGAAATTCACATTGACAATCTTATCTTCCGCAAACGGTGTGTCTATGATTTCCGCCAGAATGTCGTCCAGATACCTGTCCGTGACCCGGTATCCGTCCCCGGTTCCCTCCGAAACGGCAACCGCCGGAATACCCTGAAACACAGCTTCCATGGCGGCACCCACCGTAGCCGAGTACTGCACATCCGTTCCGGCGTTATATCCGAAATTGATACCGGACAGGACAATATCCGGTTTGGCAGGCAATATATTCAGTACGCCCAATCTGACACAATCTGCCGGTGTCCCCGAAACGGCATATGCCTGTACTCCTGCAACCGGGAAATCATACCGGAATACATCTATGTGGGTTCTCAGTGTAATGCTGTGCGAAGCTGCGCTTCTCTGCGCCTCCGGAGCAACGACCCATACCTCACCGTACTTTACCGCTGCCCTTGCAAGACGGATGATGCCCTGTGCGTCAATTCCATCGTCATTTGTAATCAGTATTCTTCTCAATCCTCTTATCTCCCCGCCTTCCGGTAATTCCCGCATCTGCCTCGGCATTGCGGCTCCTATAGCATAACAGAGAACCGGATTCCCTGCAATGCTGATTACTCTATCCTCAATATGGATCTCCGGACAAACTACAGCAAAATCGAAAACGCCATGTCAAACATCGCCGCTGCATCCACCGTGTTCCGGATATAATTCTCTTCCTCCGGCTCGTATCGTACATACTTCTCAACTTCCTCAATGAGCGCAAGATATCCGACTGCAATCTGATACCGAATCTCAGCGTCGGTCCCGTACACAATCGGATTCTCTGCCGTACGATTATAGACTGCAATCTCCCCGCTCTTGGCGGATAACGGGGACTTCTGTCCGCACCCAAGTGTGATGAAGTCTGCAACTGCATCTCCCCAGAAGCTTCTCTCGGGATCGATCCAGCATAGTTTACCATCGTGATACAGAATGTTGCTGTCCCACAGATCAAAATTCACCATGTCCAAGTGCTTTGACCTCTGATACCTCTCCCAGGTTCCTGTCACGAAAAATCCGGATGATCTCCTCCCTGTTTGCCTCATACTTTGTATTACTTCTCGCCATGTTTTCCCCCTTTTCCCCATATGGATGTTCTCTGCTCTGCAGTCGTCTGCTCCTTCGATCTCTGTCCATTTCATTGTATAATACAACCGATGCATCCTCAACAGCTTTTCGTATCAAAAAAGACATGATCGAAATCATGCCTCCATAGATTCATATATATTCCGGTACACAGTAATTCCAAACCGCGACACATGCTACTGCGTCAGTGTCTCCTCTCCTGCTTTGTACAGCATGGCATTGCACTCATCAATTGTCATACCCTGCTGTAAACAGAACATACAGATCGCATCTCTCTTGCATCTGACGTATAAACTGCTGACGCCGCCTGCCCGAAACAATTCATTGGTCTCCTCTACCGTCAGCGGGAAACCAAACGCCAGCTGTAACAGCTTATCTCTTCTCGGTTTCTTCCGCCCGTCAAAAATCTGATACCCATATGTGATATCCAGCCCAGCATCCTTGATCACTTCATTTTTTAATTTCCGGCACTTATCCAGCATCCGTCCCAGATACTCCGTAAGCGTAATTGGTTCAAACTCTGTCTGATTCTCAGAAACAAACTCAAAAAAATCTCCCGCCTTCTGTAACTCGTTCAGCAACTCCTTCGTACTCTTCTCCACGTCACCTTACACCTCATGAATCTTTTCCTAACACCTCACTTTCTATTTTATTTTGTTCTGCGCGAAAAGTCTCATGCTGACAGCATAATGTATACATCCTTACTGAATTTTGATGCCCTGCAGAAATTCCTGCTCTTCTCTGCGGATTCGGATATCAAGCCGGCTTCCATCCTCGCTCACAATCCAGAAAACCATCTCTTCTTCCCCGTCCCGGCTCAATAATTCATAGGAAAGTTCCATGGCACGCCCCTCCGCAGTAATACGATACAGGGAATCATCAATCACCTTTCCTGACTTGTCCGTTATCGAGACAATCTTCCCGGTATAATCATTTTTGAGAACCACATGCAGTGTTTCCTCCTGCTGTCCGTAAAAGGATAATGTTGTATTCTGTAACCAGCGTTGCGGTTCCTCCAGTGGATCACTATCCGCAACATACAGAGTGCAGCCATAGGAAATCAATGTATCATTCGCCTGTCGTATCCAGACATTCAACTGATAATATCCCTCTTCCAGAGATTCCATATAGTCACAGTTAAGGTGAATGATCTGCCCCTCCACCGTTATCACATCGTCCGGAATTCTGTCCGTTTCACCGGTAATATACGAGGATACCTCTATCCCCTGCAGCTGTGCCCCAAAACTGTCCAACAATCTCAGATGAAGCAGAAAATCTTTCTCCTCCATTCTGTCTTTGAAGCAGTACTCCACGACCAGATGTTGTTCACGGATCCGCTCCTTTAACGCAACATATTCCGGTGTGTCAGTTTCCAGTTCCCGCCATTCCGGTGCAACTTCCTCCCAGGACTGCTGTTCCGGATTCCCTGTCACCGCGTCGGGATCTATTGATTCTGTTTCACTCTCCGCCGGTTCATCGGTTACACCATCCGCCTTCTGTTCCCCTTCTGTCACGCCGGCATCACT
>JAEDCX010000105.1 GCA_016293925.1 Lachnospiraceae bacterium
CCAGCGAATATTCCATTGGCGCCTTCATACACATGATCACTGTCACGTCGTATTCGCTTGAAAATGCATCATTACAGAGGTTTGCAATGACACGCTCTGCACCGCCTCTGGTTAAGGACAGGGTTAGAAAAACGATTTTCTTCATCTTCATCATTCTCGCCCTCTTTGCGCAATCATCTCAATATAGTCATGATATTGATTCGCGATTCTCTCAATCGAAAGGGTATCGTTGATTTTCTGCGCATTTCGGGCAATTCTCTCTGCCTTCCCCCGGTCTGTTGCCATCTCCAACAATGCCGACGCCAGCCTGTCCACATCCCCGACCGGGAAAAGAACACCGTTCTCACCTTCACGGATCAATTCAGAGGGACCGAAATCACAGTCCGATGCGATGCAGGCACAACCGCATGCCATGGCTTCAATTAGTCCGTTCGGCATTCCCTCCGATTCACTGGTCAAAACAAAAATACGATTGCGACACAAAACATCCGAAATACGATCACACAACCCCCAAAAGCGGACTCTGTCACCGATCTTCAACTCGTTGGCAAGACCTTCTAACATCTCCTGTTCATCACCGACTCCATAGATATGAACCTGATAGTCCGGAATCTGATCTGCAATCTGACCAAAGGCTACAATGACATCCGGTTGCATCGCAGCAACGGTCTCGGCAATTCTCGCTATCTGGGTACGAATGCTCCTGAATTTATCCATGAGAGACACACTTTTCCCGGACACATCCAGTTTCAAATGTTTCACGCCGGGTGCCAGTTCATATTCCGAGTCATAGTTGTCCAATGTGATGATATTTACCTGATCGTTTGACACAAAATAATTGGCCAGGGAGGAGATCACTCTTTCCGCTCCGCCCTTTCTCAGGGAACTATACACAAAAGCAATATTCATACTTTTCCTCACGTCATTTTGTCTTTATAATACTCATACCACTGTTGGAAGATGAAGAACGGCCATACCACCTTTGAAATTTTGCTACCTACCCCCTGATCTCCCGATGCAAGATAGTCCTGTATGATTTTATTGGTTTCCCGGGGGTGGAAAATCCCTTGTTTCTCCAGATATTCACAGTTCCCCAGATCTTCCAATTTCTCGCGCAGGGGTCCGCGAAGCCACGAATCCAATGGTACCGAAAAGCCCACCTTCGGTCGTTCCAATAATTCTTTCGGGACATACCGGTATGTGAGATCTTTTAAAATGCGTTTCTTGATACCTTTGTGATATTTGTATTGATGAGGCATCGCATATGCAAGGCATAATACATCCCGGTCAAGAATCGGGCATCGTGCTTCCATGGAATATTTCATAGTCGCCCGGTCTACCTTGCACAGGACATCATCCGGAAGATAGGTATCAATATCCAGAAGCATTCTCCGCTCCTGCCAGTTGCTCTCACGATACCCCTGTTCTCTCGGGTATTTACCCGGAAGCCAGACTTCGTCAGCACCTGTCCGCTGTTTCTCTCTCTTCCGCCCCTGCAGCGTACAGTCTGCTCCCACCATCCGTTCTGCCAACCGGATATAATTCTCTCCGCCAAACTGAGTCTTGGTCTCAATCTCACGATTGTCCGCAATGGTACGAATTGCATAAGGAAGCTTTATCCGGTTTAATAACGGCAACGACATGATACTATGTACCGCACCGCCAAGTCCATCCATTTTCCGTGCTCTGGCAATCGTCTCATATACATTGTATCCGCAAAACAATTCATCTCCGCCATCTCCGGACAATACAACTGTAACATCCTGCTTTGCAGTCTCTGCCACCAACATGGATGGTATCTGCGAACTGTCTGCAAAAGGCTCATCATAATATTTGGGGAGTTCCTCCAACAGCCGGAGCATGTCCTTCTCGTCAATATACTGCTCCGTATGCTTCGTGCCGAGATATTCTGCCACCCTGGCTGCATAGATTGCCTCATTGTGCTCTATGTCATGAAACCCGATAGAAAATGTCTTCACGGGTTCCCGGCTGATAGATTGCGCAATCGCCGTAATCAGCGTAGAATCATATCCACCGCTCAGGAATGCCCCATATGGTACATCGGCCACCATTCGCTTGCGTGTTGCCTCTGTAAGCAGCCGGTTCAACTCCTCCAGCGTTTCTTCGTAGGACATTCCGTCCCAATGACCACGCTGCTCATGATATACGTCAGCCGTATCCCAGTATTTTCGAATCGTATATTCACCTTCATGATAGATGAGCATCTCGCCGGGAGCTAACTTAAAGATATTCTTATAGATGGTATCGGGAGCGGCAATATATTGCTGATATAAATAACGAATCAAAACTTCCCTGTGAATCTCACCGTGGAAATACGGATAGTCCATAATCGGCTTTAATTCGGATGCAAATACAAGTTCCTTACCATCAACGTAGTAGTACAACGGTTTCTTGCCCACTCTGTCGCGCAATAAGTATAAAGTGTCTGTCTCGAAATCAAAGAGCCCTATGGCGAACATACCGTTCAACTTGTCCACACAGTCAATGCCCCATTTCAAATATGCAGCAATGATCACCTCAGTGTCACAGGTTGACTCAAAAGGATAATCCGACAATTCCTCTCTTAATTCTTCGAAATTGTAAATCTCACCATTGAAGACGACCCCAACCATCTGATTCGGCGAATACATTGGCTGATGCCCCATAACGGACAAGTCCAAAATAGATAATCTTCTCTGTGCCAGACCCAGAATATAATCTCCGGGCAGGGAATGCATGGACACACCACTGTCATCCGGCCCCCGATGAAACATCTGATGATTCATCTTGGCAAGCTGCTCTTCCCGTATTAACTTTTTACCAATATATCCGCATATTCCGCACATAAATCCTTATCCCTATCGATTGCAAATATATGATTCATACCATCTGACAAGAGTCTGTAAATCATATCCTGCCGCGCTGATTTCTTCCGTATGCGAGCATCTCACTCCACCGGAATGCAACAGGTCTATACAGGCTTTCGCCCATGCTTCTGCAGGCTCCGTCAGTTTTTTTCTCTGAATCAAATCGGCTGTAACCTCCACTGAGCCGATGGTGTCAGATGCCACAATCGGAAGTCCTGCTGCCTGCGCCTCAATCAATGTAAGCGGAATCCCTTCATACAGCGACGGAAAAATCAACATATCCATTGCAGACATTAACATATCTACATCCTTACGGATTCCCGTCAAAATAAGTTTATCCGATATTCCGAATTCAAACGCCTTCCGTTCAATCTCTTCTCGCAGTTCTCCGTCTCCCACACACATGAGTCTTGCGTTGGGAAGATCCCCGACAATTTTTGCAAACACCTCCAACAGGAAAGCATGATTTTTTACCGGTGAAAAATTCCCGACATGTCCAAACAATGTCTGATCTGTCAAGCCGAATTCCGCTCTGATCTTTGCTCTTTTCTCCGGCGAAAATGCAAAATACTGCGTATCAATTGCATTTTTCACAATAGTAAATGGCCTGTTCTTACCATACATCCATTTCCCGGCTGCTTCAGAGCACGCAAATCGCTCCACTCTCCTCATATGGCGGATCATGAACCGTCCAATACAATGTAACAGTCTGGAAGGATCGTCTGTTGCATGGGAATGCAGAATCACACATTTTGCACCGCCCCGCTTCGCAGCCACAAGCTGG
>JAEDCX010000045.1 GCA_016293925.1 Lachnospiraceae bacterium
CTTACATGTCGATAGAGATAATCGGCGTGTGAGGATCGGTATTTTATTTTGATTGTTGATACAACCGGTTTGTGGTATGATGGAGTGGATGAGGGATCGGTAATTCGACTTGCGGCGCCCTCCGATGTGAGAATGCCTGCGGAATGGGAATGCATATGAAACAGAGGAATGGGACAAATCAGAATACATCAATACAGCAGGGAATCCGGATCAACAAATACCTGGCGGAATGCGGACTCTGCTCCAGACGGGACGCAGATCAAATGATCGCGGAAGGCAGGGTCTGCGTGAACGGAACTCCGGTTTTGGCAGGATACCGGGTGACCGGACAGGAGACGATCACCGTGAACGGGAAAACCATCGGTGGGAAGACAGACAAGGTTGTCTATGCATATTATAAGCCGGTCGGGGTGATCTGTACGGAGCGGGATCCTCATGCGAAGAACAAGCTTACGGATCATGTGAAACTGCCGGTCAGAGTGACCTATGCAGGCCGGCTGGATCAGGACTCGGAAGGACTTCTGATTTTAACCAATGATGGGGAACTGATCAACGAACTGATGCGTGGGGCGAATCGACATGAGAAAGAGTACGTTGTCAAAGTGAACAGGGAGATTGATGATGATTTCCTGAAAAAAATGTCCTCTGGAATCTATCTGCGGGAACTGGAACAGACAACCAGACCCTGCAGGGTGGAAGCCATCGGCAAATTTACGTTCCGGATTGTGCTGACCCAGGGACTGAATCGGCAGATCCGCAGGATGTGCCGGGAATGTCACAGAGAGGTGGTCAGTCTGAAAAGAGTACGTATCAATACGTTGGAATTAGGGAAACTAAAACCGGGAGAATACAGGCAGCTGGATGCGAATGAATGTGAGCGGCTGTATGCGTCTGTCAGAAGGTAAAGTACCGGAATCGGACGGAAGAACAGGGATGAAGTGAGGATAGAAAAGCGTGGATAAAAATGCAGATGTAAGGGCTAGAATTCAGGAATTGGTGGAGAAACTGAACCGTGCAGCGAAAGCATACTATGCAGATGATACTGAGATCATGAGCAATTTCGAGTATGACAAACTGTACGATGAACTGGTTGCATTGGAAGAGCAGACAGGAATTGTGTTATCCAATTCCCCCACAGTGAACGTGGGCTATGAAGCGGTGGCGGAACTGCCAAAGGAACGTCATGAGAAGCCGATGCTCTCCCTGGATAAGACCAAGAGCCGGGAAGGATTGCGGGACTGGCTACAGGATCAGACCGGACTTCTGTCCTGGAAACTGGATGGATTAACCATTGTACTCACATATCGGAACGGAGAACTGGTAAAGGCGGTGACCCGTGGAAACGGCGAAGTGGGCGAGGTCATTACCAATAATGCCCGGGTGTTTGCGAATATTCCGCTGAAGATTGCACACAAGGGAGAGGTGATCCTGCGGGGAGAGGCGGTCATCACTTATCCGGAGTTTGAGAAGATCAATGCGGCTATTCCGGAGGAGGATGCCCGATATAAGAATCCCAGAAATCTGTGCAGCGGTTCTGTGCGCCAGTTGAACAATCAGATTACCCGGGAACGCAATGTACGTTTTTATGCTTTCAATCTTGTAAAGGCGGATGGATTCGATGCCGGGAATTCCAAGGAGAACGAATTTCTTTTTTTACAGGAGCAAGGATTTCAGACGGTGCCCTACAGAAAAGTGACGGCAGAGAATATCCTTCAGACCATTGAGTGGTTTGCACAGGAGGTTACGGAGTATGAGGTTCCCTCGGATGGTCTGGTTCTGGTGTATGATGATATTGCGTACGGAAAGAGTCTGGGGCGTACGGCCAAGTTCCCGCGGGATTCCATTGCATTTAAGTGGGCGGATGAGACGGCGGAGACAACGCTTCGGAAGATCGAATGGAGTGCATCCAGAACAGGACTGATCAATCCGGTAGCTGTGTTCGATCCAGTGGAACTGGAAGGCACTACGGTTACCCGTGCCAGCGTGCATAATGTGAGTATTGTGCGGGAATTAAAACTTGGAATCGGAGACAGGATAACGGTATACAAGGCCAATATGATTATTCCGCAGATTGCGGAGAATCTGACGGGAAGCAACCGGCCGGAGATTCCCGAGCAGTGCCCGGTGTGCCATGGAGCGACCGTGATTCGCAAAATGAATGATACGGAGACCCTCTACTGTACGAACCCGGACTGCGCAGCGAAGAAGCTGAAGGCGTTTACGCTGTTTGTTGCAAGGGATGCCATGAATATCGATGGGTTGAGTGAAGCGACACTGGAACGTTTCCTGGGACTTGGATTCCTGCAGGAATTTGCTGATCTGTACCGTCTGGATCGGTACCGGGAGCAGATTGTGGCATTGGATGGATTCGGGGAGAAATCCTATGGGAACCTGGTTCGGAGTATTGAGGTGTCCAGGGATACGGAACTGTATCGAGTAATCTACGGAATCGGTATCGCGGGAGTCGGGCTTGCCAATGCCAAACTGCTGGCCAAATACTGCCACAATGATATGCATGTGTTGATGAATGCCAAGGCAGAGGAACTGGCTACCATTGAGGGGATCGGCAATGTGATTGCCGAAGCGATCCGCAACTTTATGACGGATGGGAAGAATATTGCGGTCATTGAGGATCTTCTCCCACAGCTGCATATTGCGGCAGAGCAGGTGAATATATTGGAACAGACCCTGGCCGGGATGACGGTTGTAATTACCGGCGGACTGCATCTGTATGACAGACGGGAGGCATTGCAAGACGAGATTGCGGCGAGAGGCGGTAAGGCTTCCGGCAGTGTATCCGCCAAAACAAGTATTCTCATCAACAATGATTCCGCGTCCAATTCCGCCAAGAACCAAAAGGCAAAAGCGCTCGGCATTCCGGTGCTGACGGAGGATGAGTTCGTGGAGCGATATATACGATAATGATTCCGGGAATAGAATCAGGATGAGCCTAACGGGACCTGCGGTTGTCAAAGAAGCAGGAATGTGTTATGATTGCATGGGCGTTTATTACGTCAGCATGATTATGAAATGAAAAGAGAGGGATCTATATGCCGATCAGAGTAGATAAAAAACTTCCGGCCAGAGAAATGCTGGAGTATGAGAATATATTTGTAATGGATCAGGACAGAGCCATTCACCAGGATATCCGTCCGCTGAACGTGGGGATTCTGAATCTGATGCCGATTAAGCAGGATACGGAACTGCAGCTGCTGCGGGCACTGTCCAATACGCCCCTGCAGGTTGATGTTACTCTTGTGACTGTGAAGAGTCATGTATCCCAGAATACCTCCATGAGTCATCTGAATCAGTTCTATGTGAACTTTGAGGAGATTCGCAACCGCACCTTTGATGGATTCATCATCACCGGCGCGCCGGTGGAACAGATGGAGTTTGAGGAAGTGGACTACTGGGATGAACTGTGTGAGATTATGGAGTGGACCAGAGAGCATGTAACCAGTACCATCCACATCTGTTGGGGGGCGCAGGCGGCACTCTATCATTATTTCGGTTTGCAGAAAGAACTGCTCCCGGAGAAACTATTCGGCATCTACGAGCATCGGGTATTGAACCGTAAGATTCCGTTGGTGCGGGGGTTTGATGATTATTTTATGGCACCCCACAGCCGTCACACCACCGTTCCGGCAGAAGCGATTCATCAGTGCGGAGAGCTTACCGTGCTTGCGGAGTCGGATGAGGCCGGTGTATTCCTGGCTTATGCAAACAATGGGAAGCAGATTTTCATTATGGGGCACCCGGAATATGACAGGGTAACGTTGGATAAGGAGTACCACCGGGATCTGGATAAAGGATTGCCGATCAGGGTTCCGAAGAATTATTATCCGAATGATGATGCCTCTGTCAGACCGAATCTGCAGTGGAGATCCCACAGCAACAACCTGTATACGAACTGGATTAATTACTACGTGTACCAGGCTACCCCTTACGAGTGGTAGGGCAAGGCAACTGTATGCGGAACAGGTGAATTTTCAGGAAAGAACGAAGGTGATTGGATATGTATTATGTACCGGACGGAACCACGAGATGCGGGTTCTATGAATGTACCAGATGCGGCAATCGTTTTTTATCCCTGCAGACGGAGCAGAAGATCCCGTGCCCGGACTGTGAAGGGGAGATTGATTATGAGATCGGACCGGGAGAATCGCTGGAGGATCTGCTGGAAACGGCAGTTCTGTTGGAGACTCTGGAGGGCGAGGAGAAGGTGGAACAGATGGATACGCTGTTGAGCCTTGCCATTACCGGCGGAGATTATACGTGGATTTGACAGAACAAAGGAATCGTGCATGATATGAAAAGTGTAAAAATATCTTATTTTTACACTTTTTTCTTTGGAATATGGTTTTTTGGAACGTATTGTGCTAGAATCATGGTAAGGGTGTGTCCCTAATTTGTTTGCAGATAGGAGACAGGTATATGAAAAGAGGATCCAATGCGGTATTGAGTTTGTTGTTCGTGGCAATCTATCTTCTTCTTGGTTTGTTTCTGGTAATGAATCCGGAACCTTCCGTGAAGATTATCTGTGGAATGATCGGAGGTATTCTGGGGGTATTGGGTGTTGCCAGAATCATCAATTATTTCAAACTGGATCGATATGAGGCGATGTTGCGTAAAGAACTTGCCAACGGAATGTTTTTCCTGCTGATTGCATTCTATGTGATTATGAAAGCTTCCACGGTTGTTGGAATTATTCCGATCTTCCTGGGGATTTTGCTGGTGTACGAGGGCATGAGTCTGTTACAGCATACACTGGATCTGGTAAGAGCGCATATCAAACAGTGGGTTGTGAATCTGGTTGCAGGCGTAATTACGCTGGCATTGGGTGTGGTATCTCTGTTTGATCCGTTCAAAACCGGCGTTGCATTAATGCGATTCATTGGTATTGCATATATTGTTGCGGCGGTTGCCGTAGTGGTTTCCATGGTTCTGATGCGTATTTTCAAGAAGGAGTATGAGAAGTCAAAGCAGGAGATCGTACCTGCAGAAGAGAAGAAATAGCTCGCGGACAGAAGACGGATCCGAGGTGCCGGGCTGACTGTTCGTGTGAGGGGAAGGGGGACAAATGGCTGAAATGCCTGCTCATGATACACGGAGTGTTCTTTGTATCCTGCCTGATTGTTCCGATGCTCGGCGTGTTCAAGGCAGATGGACCGAAGTGGGTCGGTGTGGCAGTTCTGGAATTCTGGTGTCTGTATTTCTGCCCGGTCGGCATTCTTTCCGGTTTCTATTTCAGACATTGTGGAGTAGAGGGCTCAAAAAACACACATAAAAACACACATAAAACACACATAAAAACACACATAATACTCCGCGAAATGGATTATTATGTGTGTTTTTGTTTCGATATGTTATTTCTCCGGCTCGGAATCTTTGTTTCGGTTCAGATTCTTGACAGCAGTGGAGAGCATCAATTTGATACGGTTCAGCTGGTTTACTTCGCTGGCACCCGGATCATAGTCAATGGCTACGATGTTTGCTTTCGGATAATGTTTCCGGATGGATTTGATAACTCCTTTGCCGACGATATGGTTCGGCAGACATCCGAAAGGCTGCGCACAGATGATGTTCTCAACACCATTGTGAATCAGTTCTAACATTTCTCCGGTTAAGAACCAGCCTTCGCCGGTCTGGTTACCGAGGGAAACGATCTCCTTTGCCCCCTCCGCAGTATCGTAGATGGAGCAGGGAGCATCGAAATGTTTGCTCTGCTCAAAGGCTTTGCGGGCTGTTCCGCGGAATTTCTCCACAGCCCAGATCCCCAATCTGGCCTTGCGGGCGGATTGTTTGCTCATGCCCAGATGGTCAGCTTTGAAGAACTGATTATAGAAGCAGTAGAGCAGGAAATCGATCAGCCCCGGAACCGTAGCTTCCGCACCTTCCTGTTCCAACAGTTCCACGACGTGATTGTTGGCGGTCGGCATGAATTTTACGAGAATCTCGCCAACAATACCGACCCGGGGTTTGCGGGTTTCGTGGATCGGAATCGCATCGAACTCTGCAATCATCTGCCGACAGATCCTCTTGTATTTGCGATAGCTAGGCATTCTGGGGGTGCTGATGAATTCTGCACAGATCTTCAACCATTTCTGGTGGACTTCCTCCACAGAACCCGGGGTCAATTCGTAGGGACGCATTCTATAGATGCAGTTCATCATGATATCGCCGAATTCCGCTGCAAATGCGGACCGGGCAAAATCCTTCAGCGTAAAACTGAAGCCGGGGTTTTTCTCCAGACCGGACAGGTTCAGGGAGATGACCGGAATGTGGCCGTAACCGGCTTTGTCCAAGGCTCTTCTGATGAAACTGATATAGTTGGTAGCACGACAGCCCCCACCGGTCTGGGACATCATGATGGCCAGATGATCGGTATCATATTTGCCTGACAATACAGAATCCATTACCTGTCCGACCACGATCAGGGATGGATAGCAGGCGTCATTATTCACATATTTCAGGCCGATATCAATGGCATGGCGTCCGTCATTGGTCATGAACTGGATATCATATCCGGCAGCCCGGAATGCATATTCCAGGATGTCGAAGTGAATCGGCGACATCTGAGGTACCAGAATGGTATAATTCTTCCGCATCTCTTCGGTGAAAAGAACACGGTGATAAGCACTGTTATGTACCTCTCTGGTCTGATGCTTCTCTTCCCGCACCCGGATCGCGGAGAGCAGGGAACGAATACGGATTCGGGCGGCACCAAGATTGTTTACCTCGTCAATCTTCAGACAGGTATAGATTTTGTCGGAACCGGTCAGAATATCGGCTACCTGGTCCGTCGTGACGGCATCCAGGCCGCATCCGAAGGAATTTAACTGGATCAGATCCAGATTGTCAACCAATTTCACATAACTTGCAGCGGCATATAATCTGGAGTGATACATCCACTGGTCGGAAACAATGAGCGGACGATCCGGAGGAACCAGATGGGCAATGGAATCCTCTGTGAGAACCGCAATATCATAGGAATTAATCAATTCCGGAATACCGTGGTTGATTTCCGGATCAATATGGTAAGGGCGACCGGCCAGAACAATGCCCCGTTTCCCGGTCGTTGCAAGATATTCGATGACTTCCTCACCTTTTTTCTGCATATCCCGATGGGCACCGGACAGTTCTTCCCAGGCAAGCTGCACGGCGGAGCGGATCTCCCTGGCAGGAATATCCGGAAATGCCAGAATCAGGGCATGGCTGATGGTATCCACGTCACGGAACGACATAAACGGATTCAGGAACTTCACATCGCCCCGGCTGATCTCATCCACGTTGTTGCGGATGTTCTCGGAGTATGAAGTGACAATGGGGCAGTTGTAATGATTGTTTGCCTCTTCGAATTCCTTGCGCTCGTAGAAAATGGCCGGATAGAAGATGAAATCCACTTGCTGGTGAATGAGCCACATGATGTGACCGTGTACCAACTTGGCAGGGTAACATTCGGACTCACTGGGAATGGATTCGATTCCCATCTCATATATTTTGTGGGTAGAAGTCGGAGAGACAACCACCCGGTATTTCAGTGCTGTGAAGAAGGTAAACCAGAACGGATAATTCTCGTACATGTTAAGGACGCGGGGCAGTCCTACGGTTCCACGGACTGCTTCTTCCGCCGGGAGGGGTTCATACCCGAAGAATCGTTCCAGCTTGTATTCAAACAGGTTCGGAACATTATTTTCATTCTTCTGCTTACCGATACCGCGCTCGCAGCGGTTGCCGGAGATGAACTGGCGGCCGCCGGAAAACCGATTGATGGTCAGACGGCAGTTGTTGGTGCATCCCTGACATTTCGCCATGCTGGTGGTGTACTCCAGAGCATCGATCTCCTCCGGGGACAGCATCTTGGTTTCATAGCCCTCGGTATAGTGATCCCGTGCAATCAGGGCAGCTCCGAAGGCCCCCATGATTCCCGCAATATCCGGGCGGACGGCTTCACAGTGCGCTATTTTCTCAAAACTGCGCAGCACCGCGTCATTATAGAAAGTACCGCCCTGCACAACGATATTCTTCCCCAGGTCGGAGGCATCCGACACCTTGATTACCTTGAACAGAGCATTTTTGATCACGGAATAGGCAAGACCTGCGGAGATGTCACTGACTTCGGCACCCTCCTTCTGGGCCTGCTTTACCTTGGAATTCATGAAAACAGTACAACGGGTACCGAGATCAATCGGATGTTTCGCAAAAAGAGCAACCTGGGCAAAATCCTGGACAGAGTAATTCAGGGACTTTGCAAAGGTTTCAATAAAGGAACCACAGCCGGAAGAGCAGGCCTCATTCAGCTGAACGCTGTCTACGGTCTGGTTTTTGATCCGGATACATTTCATATCCTGTCCACCGATATCGAGGATACAGTCAACCGTTGGGTCGAAGAACGCTGCTGCATTATAGTGGGCAATCGTTTCTACCTCGCCCTCATCCAGCAGAAAGGCAGCTTTTACCAATGCTTCTCCGTAACCGGTGGAGCAGGAGCGTGCAATACGAACCCCTTCCGGAAGAAGGGAGTAGATCTCCCGGATCGAACGGATCGCCGTTCCCAGCAGGTTTCCGTTGTTGTTGCTGTAGAAAGAATAGAGCAGAGAACCGTCTTCCCCTACCAGAGCCAGCTTGGTTGTGGTACTGCCGGCATCAATTCCAAGGAAGCAGTTGCCCTGATAACTTTGCAGTTCCCTACGGGTCACGCAGTGGCCGGCATGGCGTGTACGGAATGCTTCATATTCGGTATCGTCCGCAAAAAGAGGTTCCATACGGGCAACTTCAAATTCCATATGAATCTCCCCGGACAATTTGTCCGTCATCTCCTGCATGGTGAAAGCCACATCTTCTCTGGCATTCAGCGCGGAACCGATGGCTGCGTACAGATGGGACGGAAGCTCTGTCTCAATAATATGTTCATCGTCCAGCTTCAGGGTACGGATGAATGCCTGTTTCAATTCTGACAGGAAGTGAAGCGGTCCCCCCAGAAAAGCAACATGACCGCGGATCGGCTTACCGCAGGCAAGACCGGAGATCGTCTGGTTCACAACAGCCTGAAAGATGGATGCAGACAGATCTTCCTTGGTAGCTCCTTCGTTAATCAGCGGCTGGATATCGGTCTTCGCAAAGACACCGCAGCGGGCTGCGATGGTGTATAAGGACTTGTAATTTTTGGCATACTCATTAAGACCGGTAGCATCCGTCTGGAGAAGGGATGCCATCTGGTCGATAAAGGAACCCGTACCTCCGGCACAGATACCGTTCATCCGCTGTTCCACATTACCGTCTTCAAAGTAGATGATCTTGGCGTCTTCGCCACCCAGTTCGATTGCAACGTCGGTCTGGGGTGCGGTTTCCTGAAGCGTGGTACTGACTGCAATCACTTCCTGGACAAAAGGAACGCCCAGATGATTGGCAAGAGTGAGTCCGCCGGAACCGGTAATCATGGGGTGCACGGTAATGTCTCCCGTTACTGCATATGCTTTTTGCAACAGATTCTGTAAGGTTTCACGAATATTGGCAAAATGTCTCTGATAGTCAGAGAACAGACAATGATGTTCTGAATCGAGTATCGCGATTTTGACAGTAGTGGAACCAATGTCGATTCCAAGTGTATGTTCGAGATTGCTCATGTGGTACCTCCGAAAAACTATGGCACAGATAGCCATACTAAGTGTCATTATACGACAAAGATAGGGAAAGTGCAATTAGATTGCGACAAAAGAACCCCGGTAATATGTAACAGATTTTTCCGGCAGAAGTTCTTAAATAACCATAAAGTGCATAGACAAAACAACGGGTTTCGGATAAAATGAAACGTGGTTAGATATGTATATGCATGCATTGCCGATTGATTGCGATGACGTGTGATGAAAGGAAACGGCAGGAATGGGTAATATGGAGAGACGGTTCGGAAGATTTGCACTGAAGAACCTTACGTTATATCTGATTATTTTCTATGTGTTCGGATATATTATGGAACTGGTGAATGCACAGTTCGTATATGACTGGCTGATTCTGGATCCGTACTGGATCATGAAGGGGCAGGTGTGGAGAGTGATCACATGGCTGCTGGTTCCGCCGGATGCCTCCAATATGTTTTTCGTGGTGATCATGTGCTTTTTTTACTATTCCATCGGGAATCAGCTGGAGCAGACCTGGGGGACCTTTTACTATAATGTGTTTATTCTCTCGGGTATCCTCTTTACGGTGATCGGAAGCTTCGTTCTGTACGGAATTCTGGACTATCAGATGGACTGGCAGATGACGGAGAGCCTGGATCTGTATTATCGGTCATCCGCCCGGAACATTCCGTTGGGGCAGTATGCATCGGTTGCGAAGGCATTGCAGAATGAGATTCTGTTCACCTTTTTCTCTACCTATTACATCAACATGTCCATCTTCCTGGGATTTGCCGCTACATTTCCGGATGCCCAGGTCTTGCTCATGTTCATTATTCCGATCAAAGTCAAATGGCTGGGGGTTGTCTATGCAGCGATGATACTCTTCGATGTATTCAGTGCAAGAGTGTCTGTCGGCGGGGTGGTGCTGGATGCCAGACTTCCGCTGATTGTGGTAGCGGCTTCCAGTCTGCTGAATTTTATTATTTTCTTTATATTTACAAGAAAAAGAATCCGGCAGGGTGTCAACCGCAGAATGCGTCAGCGGGCTCAGAAACAGTACGCAACCCGGATGCAGGAACGTCCGAAAGTCAGCAAACACAGATGCGCTGTGTGCGGGCGTACCAATGATGACGATCCGAGTCTGGAGTTCCGTTTCTGCTCCAAATGTAACGGGAATTATGAATATTGCATGGATCATCTGTATACACATACGCATGTGCAGTAGGAATGGTGCAGAAGAGCAACGGATGGAGCAGCAGGAAAGGTATGGATGAAGCAATGATGAATGCAAAAGAGCAGGAATTGCTGGATGCACTGGCAGAATTAAAAGAAACCGCCAGAATCCAGGGGAATATGGTAAGTGAAGAACAGCTTCAGGAGATTCTGACAGCATTACAGCTGAGGGATGACCAGAAAGACCTGATCACGGAATACCTGAAACAGAATCACATCGGAATCGGAGAACCACTTTCGGATGAAGAAGCACTGGACGAAGAGGATTTCCATTATCTGAATGCATATATGGAAGAGTTGAAGGCGCTGCCACCGGTGACGGACGGGGAGAAAAGAGCCATTACCATGTCGGCAATGGCGGGAGATGCGGATGCCAAGGCCAGACTGATGGAGATCTATCTGCCGGATGTGGTGGAGATCGCCAAACTGTATACCGGTCAGGGCGTGGAACTGGCAGATCTGATCGGAGAAGGGAACGTTGCGGTCGCCATGGGAATGGAGATGATGGGAGCGCTGGAGCAGCCGGAGGAAGTAGAGGGTGCATTGGGGAAGATCATCATGGATGCCATGGAGGAACTGATTGAAGAGGAAACCGGGGAACGGAGAAAAGATGATAAGATTCTGAAACTGGTCAACAGGGTGGACCGGGCATCGGAGGAACTGGCGTCGGATCTGGGTCGCAAGGTGACGGTGGAGGAACTGGCCGCTGAGAGCGGAATCTCTGTGGAATCCATACGGAAAGCAATCCGTATCAGTGCGAAACATATGGAATACATTGAGGGGGCTGACAATGCAGATACACAGTGAGGATTTTAAGTATGTCATGCTGGATTCCATGAAAGTCTATATTGGAGCCAGTCTGAGTTATGCGGAACTGCAGAAACAGGATCAGACACCGTTCAAACTAAGGGCAATTATCATGTCCTATATGAAGAATCCGGACGAAAATCTTACCATAGCGGAGCATCTGGTCAGTATGGCATCGGAATCCATGGAGTATCTGACCTACAGACAATTGAAATGCAAGGTGAAATTCACGACTATGGGTACCAGGGTGCGCAGGGGCGGTAAGAAACAGAATGAGACCAGGGTGATGCTCCTGGAGGATTTTCGAAAGGTGATAGATGGTCTTGGCGAGGAGACTGATTTTTTCGTAGAAGAGGTGTCAATCTCCAAATTGAGCCTGATGGCTTTTTCTGTGTAAGGGACAGAGACATTCTGCTGCCATAGAGCGCGGATATGGGAATGGATGATAGCGAGAAAAGAGAAAGGAATAGATTGAGAGATGAGAGTAGAAGATTGTAAGGCATATGAAGTAATCGAAGTAAGACCCATTGATGATCTGAAATCCATGAGTTATCTGCTGAAGCATAAAAAGACAGGTGCAAGAATTGCACTGTTATCCAATGATGATGAGAATAAAGTGTTCTATATTGGTTTCAGAACGCCCCCGGAGGATTCTACAGGCGTGGCTCATATTGTGGAGCATACGGTGCTGTGCGGCTCCAGGGAGTTCCCGGTGAAGGATCCGTTTATTGAACTTGCCAAGGGATCTCTGAATACCTTTTTGAATGCGATGACATATCCGGATAAGACGGTTTATCCGGTTGCGAGCTGTAATGACAAGGATTTCCAGAATCTGATGCATGTGTATCTGGATGCCGTATTCTACCCGAATATCTATCGGGAAGAGAAGATTTTCCGTCAGGAAGGCTGGCATTATGAATTGGAGAATCCGGAGGACGAACTGAAACTGAACGGTGTCGTATACAGTGAGATGAAAGGAGCGTTCTCTTCTCCCGATGACGTATTTGAGAGAGAGATTATGAATTCCCTGTTCCCGGATACAACGTATGGTGTGGAATCGGGTGGTGATCCGGATGTGATTCCGGAACTGAGCTACGAACAGTTCCTTGATTTTCACAGGAGATATTATCATCCGTCCAACAGCTATATCTATCTGTACGGAGATATGGATATGGCGGAGAAACTGAACTGGATGGATGAACATTATCTGTCTCAGTTTGATGCCCTTGAGATTGATTCTACGATCAAGGAACAGAAAACGTTCGACGAGACCAGAAGATTATATAAGACTTACCCGATTGCGGAGGGGGAGAGCACGGAAGAGAATACCTATCTTGCGTGGAATGCAGTAACAGGCGGTGCGCTGGACGGAGAACTCAGCCTGGCATTCCAGATGCTTGAATATGCAATCTGCGGTGCGCAGGGGGCACCGCTGAAACTGGCGCTGATGGAGAAGCAGATTGGTAAGGACGTGTATTCTTCCTATATGACAGGTATCGCACAGCCCTATTTCTCGGTTGTTGCGAAGAATTGCGAGGAGTCGGATGAGGCGGAATTCCTTGCGACAATCCGGGAAGTACTGGAAGAGATGGTACAGAAGGGAATTGACAAGAAGACGCTGGAAGCAAGCCTGAATACCCTGGAGTTCAGATACAGAGAGGCTGATTTCGGACGTTACCCGAAGGGACTTATGTATGGTCTGAATCTGTTTGACAGCTGGTTGTATGATGAGACCAAACCGTTTATCCAGATTGAAGCCAATGCATATTACCGTTCTCTTCGTGAGAAGATTCAGACCGATTATTTCGAGCAGCTGATCCGGAAATACCTTCTGGAGGGCACCCACAAGAGTATCGTTGTGGTAGCTCCCGAGGCAGGGCTTGCAACGAAAAAAGAAGAAGCTCTTAAGGCAAAACTGCAAAGCTACAAGGAATCTCTCAGTATAGAGGAGATTCAGGCAATCGTGGACAATACGGCGGCTCTTCGTGCATATCAGGAGGAAGAGAGCTCGGAAGAGGAACTTGCCAGGATTCCGATGCTCAAGAGAGAGGATATGAAGCGGGAAGCCATGAAACCGATCTACGAGCTTCGCAAGAGTGGGGAGGATGATATTCTGTTCCACAATATCTACACAAACGGAATTCAGTATTTCCGGGTGATGTTTGATATTACCGACATTCCGGAGGAACTTCTTCCTTATGCAGGACTGCTTCGGAACATAATCGGAAGTGTGGATACCGAGCAATACAGCTATAAGGATCTGGAGAGTGAGATTAACCTTCAGGTGGGCGGATTTGAGGTTGTTATCGATCTGTTTGAGAATCCTGAAAAATTTGATCATACCAAACTGTACTTCTGCGTGGGAGCGAAGATGTTCTATCCCAAGACTGCGAAAACAATGGAACTTCTGACAGAACTGATGCTTCGCTCCGACTATACGGATACGAAGCGTCTGAAAGAGATTCTGGAGGAGATGAAGTCCAAACGACAGGCGTCTATGATGAGCGCCGGTCATTCGCTGGCGGCATGGCGTGCCTGCTCCTATTTCTCAGAGAAATGTGTATTGAATGAAACCTTAAACGGTCTGGATGCTTACCGCAGACTGGAGGAGCTTCTGGCGCACTATGACGAACGTAAAGAGGACTTGGTACACAAGCTTCAGAAGGCTGCGGAATACATCTTCCGCAAAGACAATATGATGTTTGACATTACGGCCGATGAAGAGGGCTACCGGCTCGTGGCGGACAGCGTTGCACCGCTTCGAACCATGCTTCCCAACCGCCCATATGAATCCAAGATTCTCCACCTGCAGCCAATTAAGAAAAATGAGGGTCTGATGAACTCTTCCCAGATTCAATATGTTGCCATGGCAGGTGATTTTGCAGCGAAGGGTCTGCAATATAATGGTGCAATCCGGGTTCTGCAGGTGATTATGTCATATGATTATCTGTGGAATAATGTGCGTGTGAAGGGTGGAGCGTATGGCTGTATGAATGCGTACAATCGATATGGACTCGCCTACTTTGTATCTTACAGAGATCCAAACCTTACCAATACAATTGATGTATTCCGTAAGGCGGCAGACTATATCCGCAACCTTCAGCTGGATGAGAGAAGTCTTACCAAGTATATCATCGGCGCTGTGGCAGATATGGATACGCCGATGAATCCGGACGCCAAGGGTCGTTATGGTCTGAATGCATATTTCAATCAGATTGATTTTGCGGAGATTCAGAGAGCAAGAGACGAGGCCTTGGATGTAACCAATGAGACGATCAATCAGCTTGCAGATATCATTGAAGCCTTTATTTCGGACGACTGTATCTGTGTTGTGGGAAATGAAAAGACAATCAAGGAGAACAAAGATCTCTTTATGACAGTAGAGAATCTTTTTCATTAGTCATCATCATTCTTTTGGAAAAAAGAAAAATCTGCCATAAAATGATATGGCAGTTTCCGTATCTCATACAAAGGATAAAAATATGATTAAGCCTATAAAGAGAAACGGAGGACTTATCTATGAAAAAGAAGATATTGAGTTTATTGCTTACAGCAATCTGTACCGGAATGATTATGACCGGGTGCGGCGGAGGTAACAAAACCTCCGATATGGATTATGCAGAGAAGAATTATGCGAGCGGTTCCACAACGACTGCGGATGAATGGTATCAGGAAGAATCCATTGACTATGACTATTCTTATGGGGATGGATCCGGCTATGAAACGGCGGAGGAAGCGTACGAACCGGAAAATCCGGGAAGTTCATCGGACAGCAGCAATGCGCTATCCCAGCGAAAACTGATTACGACAGTTTCTATGGACGTGGAAACGGAAGAATTTACCGACCTGACCATCACGGTAGAGAACAAAGTCAAGGCACTCGGCGGATATATGGAGTCATATAATAAAGGTTCGGAATCAAGACGGGGTTCCGATGTCAGACTGCAGTATGCCAATATGACAATCCGCGTTCCTGCCGATAAACTGGAGGATCTACTGTCAACCGTCAAAGGAACGGCCAATGTGGTGGATATGACCTCTAATACGGAGGACGTGACCCTTACCTATGTGGATATTCAGAGCCGTAAGGAATCCCTTCAGGTAGAGTACAGTTGTCTTTTGGAACTTCTGGCGGAAGCCGAGAGTGTTGACCAGATTATTATGTTACAGAACCGTTTGACAGAGGTTCGGTATCAGATTGAGAGCATGGAGTCAAGACTCCGTACATATGATAACCAGGTGGATTACAGTACGGTTTATCTGTATGTGAAAGAGGTGGAGAGAGTCACTCCGGTTATAACCAAGGAAGAGACCACCGGTGATAAGATTAAGAGCGGATTAAGCGAGAATATGTATGCCATCGGAGCGTGGTTCAAGAACTTCTTTATCGGGTTCGTGATCTTCCTGCCGTATCTGGCATTGATTGCAGTGATCGTCATCATCACGCTGCTTGCCGTATTTATTCCGCTTAGGATCAGCAAGAAGAAAAGAGAGAAGAAGGTACAGGAATGGCAGAGGCAACAGGAAATGCTGCAAATTCAGAGGGAAGCTGCGGCAGAGAACACAAATCAGGATTCGTAACACTGATTGGACGTCCGAATGTGGGGAAATCCACACTGATGAATCGTCTGATCGGACAGAAGATTGCGATCACATCCAACAAACCACAGACGACCAGAAACCGGATTCAGACTGTCTATACGTCAGAGGAGGGGCAGATCGTTTTCCTGGATACGCCCGGAATTCATAAATCTGCCAATAAACTGGGAGATTACATGGTCAAAACGGCAGAGAGCACCTTCGGAGAAGTGGATGTCATTCTGTGGCTTGTGGAGCCGACGGATTATATCGGTGCCGGTGAACGGCATATTCTGGAGACACTTGCCAAGACCAGAACACCGGTTATTCTGGTCATCAATAAGATCGATAAGGTCAAGAAAGATGACCTTCTGCATTACATTGATGTATATCGCCGGGAACGGGATTTTGAAGAGATTGTTCCGGTGTCGGCGGCTACCGGGGATAATACGGAGGAACTTCTGAAATGTATTTTCAAATATCTTCCGTACGGTCCGGCATTCTACGATGAAGATACCATTACGGATCAGCCGGAGCGGCAGATTGTTGCGGAGTTGATCCGTGAGAAGGCATTACGCAGTCTGGATGAGGAAGTTCCCCATGGCATTGCGGTTATGATCGACCGTATGCAATACGGTCAGCGCATTGTGGAGATCGATGCCACTATTATCTGCGAACGGGAGTCCCACAAAGGAATCATCATCGGAAAGCAGGGTAGTATGCTGAAGAAAATCGGGACGCTGGCCCGGAGGGAGATCGAGGAACTGCTGGAGCAACAGGTCAATCTCAAACTGTGGGTAAAGGTGAAAAAAGACTGGAGAGACAGTGACTACATGCTGAAGAATTTCGGTTATTTTCAGGACAGACAGTAAACACCGATATTGGATCGAGGTATTTCATGCAGGATTTTGTGATGGTAACAGGTATGGTCATCAAGACCATACCTGTTGGTGAATACGACAGACATGTGTGTATATTGACGAAGGAAAAAGGGAAGATCACCGCATACGCCAAGGGGGCAAGAAGACCCAACAGCAGATTGGTTGCGGCGACCAATCCTTTTTCTTTTGGTGAGTTCAAACTGTATGTTGGTAAATCCTCCTACAATCTTCTGGAAGCCGGTATATCCAACTATTTTGAACCCCTGCGGGAGGATTTCGAGGCGGCATATTATGGCATGTATTTTCTGGAGATGGCGGATTATTATACCCGGGAGAACAATGATGAGCGTAACCAGCTGAAGCTGTTATATCAATCCATGCGTGCCCTGATCGCGCCGAATTTTCCGAATGAACTTGTGCGCAGAGTCTACGAGATGAAGAGCCTTGTGGTAAACGGCGAATTTCCCGGAATCCCAACCGACAGACAGCTCCGGAACGGAACAGTCCGGACCATTCAATTCATTATGGACAGTCCCATTGAAAAATTGTACACGTTTGCCGTATCTCCGGAGATTCTGGCGGAATTGGCGGAAGTGAGTGACAGGTACTGTAAGCTCTGTATCGATCGACCAATGAAAAGTCTGGAGGTATTGGAAACACTTGTGAAAAAAGGTTGAAATGCGTTTATCTTTTCGTTATAATGGAGAGCGTACCTGAAACAGATGGAAGTGGAGAGCATTATGCGCAGCAAGGGAATCTTCAGTGCAGTCCTGCTGGTACTGCTGCTCACCGCGTGTTCGGTGAGAATCGGGACGAAGGATAAAGGCGAGAAGTATGACAGGAACACAGTCGTTCTGAATCAGGACGGTTCCGTTTCAGAATACATCAGAGAATCATTTCCCGACAAATACAGCGTAGAGGATCTGATTGCATCTATGGATCAGGAGATTATGGCGTATAACGAAGCAACGTCCCCGGACTCTGTGACAAGACAGGAGCCTGTGGTGAGAGAAGGGATGATTCGCCTGGAGATGTCGTATCGCACCGTGGGTGACTATGCTCTTTTTAACGAGGGGAGCATGGAGGTGAAGGAGTACGTGCCGGGTGACGGAACGATCCCTGACGGAGGCAAGGCAATTGAGGCAGCGTCCGGTGCAACCGTGAAAACGGAGGATATTCGTGTGGAGGGTGCGCGGGTGTGTATGATGTACTGCCCGTATGATCTCTATGTGAATGGCAGGATTCTCTATTACAGCGACGGGATCCGGCTGGAAGGAGATAACCATGTATCCATGGAAAATGTGGATCGGGGATATGTTATATACGAATTAACGAAATAATAAGCAGAGGTGTAGTGATGGAAAAGACAATGGACAAGATTGTAGCTCTTGCCAAGAACAGAGGATTCATTTATCCGGGTTCAGAGATCTATGGCGGTCTTGCAAATACCTGGGATTACGGGAATCTGGGTGTCGAGCTGAAAAACAATGTCAAAAAAGCATGGTGGCAGAAATTCATTCAGGAGAACCGGTACAATGTGGGCGTTGACTGCGCTATTCTCATGAATCCGCAGACCTGGGTGGCGAGCGGACATCTCGGCGGATTCTCTGATCCTCTGATGGACTGTAAGGAATGTCATGAGAGATTCCGGGCTGATAAGATCATCGAGGATTATGCGGAAGAGAAGGGGATCGCCCTGACCGGAAGTGTAGACGGATGGAGCCAGGAGGAGATGAAGAAATTCATCGAGGACAATCAGGTTCCGTGCCCTACATGCGGCAAACATAATTTCACAGATATCAGACAGTTTAACCTGATGTTTAAGACTTTCCAGGGTGTGACCGAGGATGCGAAGAATACGGTATATCTCCGTCCGGAGACGGCACAGGGTATTTTCGTAAACTTCAAGAATGTACAGAGAACCTCACGCAAAAAAGTACCTTTCGGTATCGGACAGATCGGTAAATCCTTCCGTAACGAGATTACACCGGGAAACTTCACTTTCCGTACCCGGGAGTTTGAACAGATGGAACTGGAGTTTTTCTGCAAACCCGGCACAGATCTGGAGTGGTTCCAGTACTGGAGAGGGTTCTGCCGTGACTGGTTGATTTCCCTGGGGATCAAGGAAGATGAGATGAGACTCCGTGACCACGATCCTGCAGAATTGGCATTCTATAGCAAGGGAACAACCGATATTGAATTCCTCTTCCCCTTCGGATGGGGTGAGTTGTGGGGAATTGCAGACAGAACGGACTATGATCTGACCCAGCATCAGAATGTGTCCAAGGTAGATATGTCCTATTTCGATGATGAGACGAACGAGAAATATATTCCGTATGTGATCGAGCCATCATTGGGTGCAGACCGTGTTGTTCTTGCGTTCTTATGTGCTGCCTACGATGAAGAAGAACTTGCAGAGGGCGATGTCAGAACTGTGATGCATTTCCACCCGGCGCTTGCACCGGTTAAGATCGGTGTTCTTCCGCTGTCCAAGAAGCTGTCGGAGCCTGCAATGCAGATCTTCGATCAGTTAAGCAAGAAATATTACTGCGAATTCGATGACAGAGGAAATATCGGAAAGCGTTACAGAAGGCAGGATGAGATCGGTACGCCGTTCTGTATCACATATGATTTCGACTCTGAAACCGACAATGCAGTAACCATTCGTTTCCGGGATTCCATGGAGCAGGTACGCGTCCCGATCGCAGAACTGGATGCCTGGTTTGCGGATAAGTTCACATTTTAATACATGATCCGCCTGTTTGTGCGCTGATTCATCAATATGCACCCTGAACTTTAGTTCAGGGTGTTTTGCTGTCTCCGGCGCGGAAAAGATCAGGTATTTGAAATCGCAATCTGTTGTCTCAAAATACTCTTTCAAAATGCTGACTTGAAATTTTAAATTCCAGTGCAGAGGTAAATTCCACCACGCCTTAAA
>JAEDCX010000106.1 GCA_016293925.1 Lachnospiraceae bacterium
GATATGAGAGGATATAAGAGATTATGATAAAAGTTTTATTCATCTGCCACGGCAATATCTGCCGTAGCACCATGGCGGAAAGTGTTTTCGCCCACATGGTGAAGCAACGTCACATAGAATCGCAGTTTGAGATCGGATCAGCGGCCACCAGTCGGGAGGAGATTGGAAATGCGCCTCACTATGGTACTGTGGACAAGCTTCGAAGAGTTGGCATTCCGGTGGTGCCCCATCGGGCGGTGCAGATGACGGCGGCGGATTATGAGCGATATGATTATTTGATCGGGATGGATTCGGCGAATATTCGCAATATGCAGCGGATTGCCGGAGGTGATCCGGAGGGGAAGATATTCCGGTTACTTTCCTTTGCGGGTAAGGAACGTGATATTGCGGACCCTTGGTATACCGGGAATTTTGATGAGACCTATCAGGATATTGTGGAGGGTCTGGAAGGGTTGTTGCAGTATCTGACCGGGCCTGACAGGCGGAGGGGAGAATCGGACTGAAAGGGAAGGGAATTCCCGCGATTCCGGCACGGGGAAGAATCGGGGGGAATTCGGCAATATTTGCCTACCCAAGATGGTATGGTATATGGTAGAATGTACATAGAATACGGTGAAGTATGTTTTTGAGTACATTTGATGAAGGAGTAGCAATGAGAAAGAAACTGGATATCACAAACGAACCGTTTGTAGAGGATGATATAGAGTATATTGATCTGGAGAAGCAGGTGATGGAGACCACCAGGTCAACGATTGAGAAGGAGACGGCGCGGGGAAGTGCATGTCCGCCTGCCGGAAAGCAGGCTTACAGGCAGGCGACTGCGGGGCAGCAGGCGTGCGGACAGTCAACTGCGGGGCAGCCGCTGTATGGGCAGTCCTCTGCGGAGCAGCGCGCTTCCGGACGGCAGGCCGCAGGACGTGCCGCTTCCGGGCGCAGGACGAATAGAAGCCACAAGGGACTGGTTGCGGTCATGGCGATGATATTGGTGGTGCTGATGACAGCGACTGCATGTGTTCTTTTGATACAGGAGAATCGGAAACTGAACCGGGAGAATGCGGAGGCACAGGATGAACTTGCGCGTTATGCGTCTGCGGAAGCGGGGCTTACCTTTTCGCAGGCTGAGATGGAGGCGTATGCGCAGGAGTCTGCGGATGCGGCTGTGGAGAATTCCAAGGCGGAGCTGCTGCAGGGGATCAAGCAGGATGTGGATGCGTATGGTGTGCTGACTATGCTCCGGAATCTGTATCCGAAGGATCTGGTAATTGCGGCAGACGGGAAGTACAATTTCATTCCCATCATCGATTCCCTGCCGAAGCATAATCTGGATCCGGACAAATTCGTGATTACGGAAAAAAAGGATTATGAGTATTATGAGGATGGCGTGCGGATCTCACACCGTGGTGTGGATGTGTCACGTTTTCAGGGGAATATCGATTGGAAACGAGTGGCTAACGACAATGTTGAATTCGCCATTGTGCGTCTGGGACTGCGGGGATACGGCACGGGAGAGATCAAGCTGGATGCCAATTATGTAGCCAATATATCGGGTGCATTGGCAGCGGGATTGGACGTGGGGGTCTATTTCTACTCCCAGGCGATTACCGAGGAAGAGGCGCGGGAAGAGGCAGAGTTCGTGATTGAGAATCTGAAAGGATATGATATCAATCTGCCGGTTATCATGGATATTGAATATGTGGATGGGGACAATGGCCGTGCCAATAATCTGACGGTAGAGGAGCGCACCCGTATCGCCAACGTATTCTGTGAGACGATCAGTGCCGCAGGGTATGAACCGATGATCTATGGCAACACGAAGACATTCGTGCTGATGCTGGATCTGACGAAACTGGAGGGGATCCGGAAATGGTTCGCGTATTACAATCTGCCGTTGTATTATCCCTATGAGTTCAGCATGTTCCAGTATTCCGAGAGTGGACGTGTGGATGGAATTCCGGAGAAGGTGGATCTGAATATCATGATCGGAGATTATCCGACATTCTGACGGGGAGGACCCGTGTTCGGATATGCATAGCAAAAAATGTAAAGGGAACAATGTTATCAACAGATGAAGAGGAGGTGCTTCTATGATTGAAAACTGGGTTTCGGCAAACAGACCGACGGATGAGGAGATTGAAGCGCGTTTGGAGAAGGCGCGGTATCAATTATTTGAACGTCAGATTAAGGTCAAAGAGGGAAAAGTGCCGGTAATGATTCTGCTGGAAGGCTGGGGGGCAGCCGGCAAAGGCAGCATTCTCGGCAAGGTGATCAAGAATATGGATCCGCGTTTCTTCCGGGTTGATACGATGGGGGTACCAACGGAAGAGGAACTTCGAAAGCCTTTCCTGTACAAGTATTTCAAACGAATTCCGGAGAACGGCAGATTTGCCTTTCTGGATGGCGGCTGGGTAGACGAAGTAGCGATGCAGTGTCTGCATGAGGATCTGGAGGGTGAGCAGTATCACAATACCATCGAGAGTATCAAGCGGTTTGAGCGGACACTGACCGACAACGGTTACCTGCTGATGAAGTTCTTTTTTCATATCAGCGAAAAAGAGCAGACAAAGAGAATTGAGAAACTGTTGGACAGCAAAAATACAGCCTGGCGCGTGTCGGAGGAAGACAAGTGGCAGAACAGGCATTATGACAGGTATTTCAAGGTGTATGATCGGTATTTGAACGACACGAACCAGTCTTATGCACCCTGGTATATTATTGATGGCGAGGACAAGAAGTGGGCGGAGCTGCAGTTGCTGGAGTATCTGCTGCAGGGCATTGATACTGCTCTGATGAACCGGGATAATGTGGTACCGATTCTGCAGAATGTTTTCCCTCTGGAGCGGATGCCGCGACTTCGGGAGATTCCGCTGGATATGGAGATGCCGGAAGAGGAGTACCGGGAGGAACTGGAAGCATGTCAGAAGAAACTACGGAGTCTGCATAACAAGCTGTACCGGAAGAAGGTTCCGGTGATTATCGCATACGAGGGCTGGGATGCGGCCGGTAAGGGCGGCAATATCAAACGGATTGCAGGGGCACTGGATCCGCGGGGATACGAGGTGATTCCGATTGCCAGTCCGGAACCCCATGAGAAGAATCGCCATTTCCTCTGGCGTTTCTGGACCAGGCTGCCCAAGACAGGTCATGTGGCAATTTTTGACCGGACCTGGTATGGACGTGTCATGGTAGAGCGGCTGGAAGGATTCTGCAGCAAGAACGACTGGCAGCGTGCTTACAACGAGATCAACGAGTTCGAGAAGGAGCTGACGGAGTGGGGCGCAGTGGTGGTGAAGTTCTGGGTGCAGATTGACAAGGATACCCAGCTTGCCCGGTTTACGGAGCGTCAGAATACGCCGGAGAAGCAATGGAAGATCACGGATGAGGACTGGAGAAACCGGGAGAAGTGGGATCTCTATGAAGAGGCCGTGGATGAGATGATTGAGAAAACAAGTACCACGTATGCTCCGTGGGTGATTCTGGAGTCCAACGACAAGAAATATGCCAGAATCAAAGCGATGAAGACAGTGATTGCGGCAATTGAGGCCGCATTGGAGAAGTAAGAGAGGGGAATT
>JAEDCX010000046.1 GCA_016293925.1 Lachnospiraceae bacterium
GTGCTCTGCCGCACTCCGAAATCCCTCCGATTCCGGAAGCACAACCCTGGTCCCCACAATCGGAATCACATCTGTCACAGCAGGCTCTCCGCGGGTAATCGTGCCTGTCTTATCCAGGGCTATGATATTGATTTTACCTGTTTCTTCCAGAGAAACCGCTGTTTTGAACAGAATACCGTGCCTTGCGCCAAGACCGTTTCCCACCACAATTGCCACAGGCGTTGCCAACCCCAGCGCACAGGGACAACTGATCACCAGAACAGAGATTCCTCTGGCCAGCGCAAATCCGACTCCCTCTCCCAGCAGCAGCCAGACTGCGATCGTTAACACCGCCAGTCCGATTACAATGGGGACAAATACCCCGGACACTCTGTCTGCCACTTTGGCAATGGGTGCCTTGGTCGCAGCTGCGTCGCTTACCATCCGGATGATTTTGGACAGCGTCGTATCTTCACCTACTTCCGTCGCTCTGCACTTCAGATAGCCGGACTGGTTCATCGTTGCGGCCGATACCCTGTGTCCCACGGATTTATCCACGGGAATGCTCTCTCCCGTCAGTGCGGATTCATTTACTGCACCGCTTCCCTCTATGACTACGCCATCCACAGGAATACTCTCCCCCGGGCGAACCACGAATATATCTCCGATCGACACCCGGTCAATCTGCACCGCTTTCTCCACTCCGTCCACCAGAAGCGTTGCCTCCCTGGGCGCCAGACGCATCAGACTCTTCAGGGCATCCGTGGTTTTCCCCTTGGATACATCCTCCAGCATTCTGCCTACCGTGATCAATGTCAGAATCATTGCCGCGGATTCGAAATAGAATTCATCCATATACGCCATGACAGCGTCCATATCTCCCTGCATCTGAGCTCCCGTCATACGAAACAGCACATACACACTCCACAGGAATGCAGTCATGGCACCCATGGCCACAAGGGTATCCATGTTGGGGGTTCTGTTCCACAGTCCTCGGAAACCGCTGATGAAGAAATATTGATTGATCACCATAATGCCACCGGCGAGCAACAGCTGCAGGATCCCCATTGCCACATGATTCTCTGCAAGCCATGCCGGCAGAGGCCAATTCCACATCATATGCCCCATGGAGAGATACATCAGCACCAACAGCAGGACAACGGAGGCAATCAGGCGACTTCCAAACTTCCGCCCATCATCTCTCCTCCGACCGCCAAGACCATCCGTTCCACTCCTGTCAGTAGACGCCCCGAAATCGCGAGCTCCCATTTCTCTGCCGCTCCGTGTCTGCTCCTGCAGCGAAGCGCCATATCCTGCCTTCTCCACTGCGGCTATGACCTGCTCCGGTGTGGCGTCGCCATCCACCCCCATGGTATCGGTAAGCAGACTGACAGAACAGGATGTCACTCCCGGCACTCTGCTCACTGCCTTCTCCACTCTGGCACTGCAGGATGCGCAGCTCATCCCGGTTACATAATACCGTTTCATACCAACACGTCCTTTCCCGATTATTTCATCAGCTTCCGGAGGGTTTCCAACAGTTCCTCCACCACTTCATCCTTACCGGCACGAATATCCCTTACCACGCAATGATGGATATGACTGGCCAGAAGTTCCCTGTTGAATGCATTCATCGCCGCATTCACCGCTGCGGACTGTACCAGGATATCATTGCAGTACGCATCCTCCTCCAGCATCGTCTGGATTCCGCGTACCTGACCCTCGATTCTCTTCAGCCGATTGATCAATTTCCTGCGCTGTTCCTCTTCCCGAACGGTTTTCTTCCCGCGGCATGCATGCTCTGCATCCGTACAAACACATTTCTCTTTCCTATTATCTGCCATGATAACCTCTCTATTCCTTTCCTGCCCTGAATTCCATATTTTCTTCCCGGTTAGTCCCCTGCTTCATCTCCGGAAGCATCAAATACCCCCGGAAGGTATTTATAATATATACCTCCCGAGGGTATCTGTCAATCAGATAACATTCCCATCTCAATCTTCACAATGTCCCTGATCGGAATGGTCCGGTTCTCCAGGCATATCCGCCCCTCGTACTCTTCTATTTTCATCACGCTCCCACTGACTGTCACATAGGAACCACCAGCTTTACACATATCCTCCACGTAAAAAGTGACCGTAACCACCGGCCCTGCCGCCAGCTGTTCTTTGATCCGGCGCAGGCATTCGTCAATCTCCTGCTTCACGGTTTCCGACAGTTCCATCCGTTCCTCCGTCAGCCTGGCCGTCTCATGGATGGCCTCTTCATGTCCGGTCAATGCCGCAAACGGAGAAAACTGCGCCGATCGGTCCCAGATTGACATCTGCAGTCTCGTCGGTGACACATGATGCGGCAGCGCAATGATATCGTCATAGCGGTGGGCATCGTATTCCGCCTGATTCCGCCCTTCGTCTCCTCTCATGCTTTATGCCCTCCGATCTGCTGATTGCGTTCTATGGTCATGGCGCCCTCCTCCAGATTCATCCCCTTCAGCACGGCATTCTTGCCGAATTTCTTCTTCAATTCCAGAACCGCTCTCTGCATCTTCCTCTCCCGGGCCAGTTCCTGTTCCTCCTGCCGTCTTGCCGCCTCGGCCTCCTCGTAATCCGTAAAAAGATCAAGCTGCTCGCACTCCATATCAGAGGATGCCTGCATCTTATCACTTTCCGTCAGATGTGTGGCGGTCACGTTGATTCTGCGCACCAGCAGAGCCGGATTGACAATTCTGTCATAGAGATCCATTATCGCATCCGTAATCAATCGTGTGGATGAGGTAAATCTACCCAGATTTGCCGTGCCATGGGCGTGCTTTGGCACCTGTCTGCCGTAATGATCCGTTACAATCTGCCCATGATACTGACTTCTTATCCTCTCATCGGACAGATTCTCAATATCATATCCCACATGCAGCACAATCTGATCCGTCACCAGATCCTTGTCCACCAGATCCAGCACCAGCAGATCCGTCATCTCCCGCGCAATCAGTTTTCCTTTGTCTGCCGGATACGGGTGCCGCAGCACCTGACCCGTGCCGGTACTGCTACTCTCCGGTTTGTAGGCTTTGACATCTGCAATGGTCACCGGTTCATAACCCCACGCATGATCGATCAGAAGCTCCGCCTGAATGCCGAACAGACGATATAACAGATTCTCGTTATAATATTCGTTCTCTTTGCCCAGCGAACATCTGGCAATGTCTCCCATGGTCATCAGCCCGTTCTCTTCCAGCTTCCGGGCATATCCGTGACCCACCCGCCAGAAATCCGTCAACGGTCTGTGCGTCCACAATCTGCGCCGATAGCTCATCTCATCCAGTTCAGCGATGCGTACGCCGTCTTCATCCGGCCTGGCATGCTTCGCCTCTATGTCCATTGCTACCTTCGCCAGGTACAGATTCGTACCGATCCCTGCCGTGGCGGTAATACCGGTCTCTTGCAGGATATCCCGGATCATCTTCCTCGCCAGTTCCCGGGGACTCATCCGGTAGATCATCCGGTACTGCGTCACATCCAGAAACACTTCATCAATGGAGTAAACATGAATATCCTCCGGCGCAACATACCGCAGATAAATCTGATAGATCCGGGTACTGTAATCCATGTAGAGTGCCATTCTGGGCGGCGCAATCACATAATCCAATGCATATTCCGGATGAGCCGACAGTTCCCCGGCGTGACAGGAAGCACCCGTCATGTGATGCCCGGGTGCCCTCATAAGACGTTCTCTATTCACTTCACGAACTCGCTGCACGACCTCAAAGAGTCTGGCACGCCCCGGAATCCCATACGCTTTCAGGGAGGGAGAAACCGCAAGACATATGGTCTTCTCCGTCCGCGTAGGATCCGCTACCACCAGATTGGTCACAAGCGGATCCAGGGAACGCTCCACGCATTCCACGGACGCGTAGAAGCTCTTTAAATCGATTGCAATAAAAATATGGTTCTGTTCTGACATAACGCCCTCCGTCGAACAAATGTTCTGTTTTAACTATACCACAGACACATTCCTTCCGCAAGAGACCGTATTTGTTGTCCGCTTACGGTTGCTCCTCTTTTCGTCTCCTGTACCGTTTCCGGCACAACAGAATCCCTGCAATCAGCAACAGCGGAAAACATACGGCTGCCAGTATTCCGATCTTCAGATCGCCGCCCATGCGCTGTGCCACCAATCCCGCCAATGTTGGGCCGCCGGAACATCCCAGATCGCCCGCCAAAGCCAGAAGGGCGAATACCATCGTTCCGCCATTCTTCAGCGTCGCCGCCGCCATGCTAAATGTCCCCGGCCACATAATCCCTACCGACAATCCGCAGATCCCGCATGCCGCCAGTGAAACCACCGGCGATGGGACCAGGGTGATTCCAAGATAAGAAAGCACGCACAGGATACCGCTTCCGATCATAAAGCGTTCCAGATTCATCCGATCGCCAAACTTCCCATAGAACAATCTGGCGCAGCCCATCAACACGGCAAATGCCATCGGTCCCGCCAGATCCCCCACCGCCTTGGACACCTGCAATCCCTGTTCCACGAAGGTGGATGCCCACTGGCTCACGGACAATTCACTGGCTCCGGCACATACCATCATACCTGCAAGAATCCAGAACAGGGGCGTCCGCAGCACCTGTCCCGGAGAAATACTCTTTGCCCCCTCTTCCACCAGCGGAGCCATCGGCACCCGGGCAAACAGAATGACGTTTCCGAGGGGTACCAACGCCCATACGCAGGCCAGGATTCTCCAGTTTTGAATCCCCACCCATTGGAAGAAAACGGTGGTAAGCAGAACCACTGCCACCTGCCCCCAGCAATAGAAGGAGTGCAACAGGCTCATGGCCTTTTCCTTATTCCCGGTGGGACAGCTCTCCATAATAGGGCTGATGAGAACTTCGATCAATCCGCCGCCGATGGCATAGATCACCACTGCAGCAAGCAGACCCGCGTATGCATTCGGGAGCACCACAGGAAATACAGCCAGCCCCACAATTCCCACAGCCGCACAGATATGCGCAGCCAGAATGGATTTCCGATAACCGATTTTATCCACCCAGAATGCAGACAGGAAGTCCACCAGCAGCTGTACACCGAAGTTCACGGTGATCAGCATCGTAATCTTTCCCAAAGGAATCTGATAGGTGTTCTGTAGCGTCACAAATAACAACGGTGCAAAATTGTTCACAATGGCCTGCACAATATACCCGGTAAAACAGGCATAGATTGTGGGCTTATATTGATCTCGGTGCATCCTCACTCTCTCTTTCATACTCTTTTATCCTGAATCTGTCAGTCTTTTCCCTTCACCAGCCGCTCACAGCCGGCATCTCTATAGGTACAGAAACCAGCCAATCAACTCTGACTGGCTGGTAACCGGTTTTCCTATCGTCTGTTCAGGTCTGTCTGTGCATTAATATGCTTTTACTTTGGTCCACAGATCTGCGAAATGCTGTTTCACTTTCATCTCCTGATACAGGAATACCTCATCCTTCTCATAGCCCACCCGGGGAATGTATGCATCAATTCCTGCATAATCACCATTCTTCATTTCCTCATACGCACTGGTAACCGGAGAGGTATATCCGACTTCCTCTGTATTGGCAAGTGCATTTTCCTCGTCGGTCATGAAGTCAATGAACTTATGGGCAAGATCCGTATTCTCACAATCCTTGGTAACCACCATGCAGTCATACCAGATATTGGTTCCCTGATCCGGTGTGAAATACTCAAGATCCTCATTTTCGGTAATCATATATGCGGCATCACCGGAATATACAACAGCCATTGCTTTATTGCCGGAGATCATGTTATCGATTACTTCATCTCCCACATACACCGGAGACATACTGTTGCGCTGCTCCACAAGCCATTCATACGCAGCATCAATCTCTGCCGTATCGGTGGTATTCATGGAATATCCCAGTGCCTTCAGTGCAACCATAAAGGAATCTCTTTCCGAATCATACATATAAATGTTGCCTGCATATTTTGTATTATTCAGAAGCTCCCAGCCGGCAGCAACATCCGCTGCATCCACAACGGTTGTGTCATAGATAATTCCCACTGTGCCATAGAAATAGGGAACCGTATACTTATGCTCCGGATCGTAGACCGCATTCTGCATAACGTTTTCAGACAGATTGTCCGCATTGGTAATCAGACTCCAGTCGATGGGCTGCAGATAATCCTCTTTGATCAGTCTCTCGATCATGTAATCGGAAGGAATCAGAACATCATATTTTTCGCCGCTCATCAGCTTGGTATACATAGACTCATTGGAATCAAAGGTGTCATACACCACCTTGCAGTTATTGGCCTTCTCGAACTTGCTGATCAGGCTCTTGTCAATGTACTCACCTGCATTGTAGATTTTCAGTGTCACCTTTTTGCTTCCGCATCCCGTGAATAACAGAGAGGATAAAACCACCACTCCAACCAGGATTGCTGCTGCTAATTTCTTTGCTTTTTTCATCATTTTCCTCCTCAATGTTTCTTAACATTATTCCGCCGTGTTCTGTTGGACTTCCAACCGGCTGAGTTTTTTCTTTTTCCGCCGCGTGACAACGGCCGGAATCACATTTCCCAATACCAATGCAATGAGAATCACCAGAATTACAATGGTTGACAGTGCATTGATCGTCGGGTTCGTGCGCTTTGTCATGTTATATACGATAATGGAGATATTCTGAACCCCGTTACCGGTTACGAAATAAGAAATTACAAAATCATCAAAGGACATGGTAAATGCCAGCAGAATACCCGCATAGATTCCCGGCTTGATACATGGAATAATCACCTTCACCAATGTCTGGAACGGTGTTGCTCCCAGATCCATCGCCGCATTGGCCAGGCTATCATCCAGCTTTCGCACCTTGGGATACACACTTGTGATCACATAGGGTGTGCAGAAAATCACATGGGCCATAAGCATGGTGATATAGCCCTTGGTGATATGCATGGAGGAAAAAAGAATCATCAGGCCGATGGCCGTTACAATGTCCGGATTCATAATGGGAAGATTATTCACATTCAGAATCGATTCTTTCAATATCCTTCGCTGCTTGGACAGACCGATGGCCGTCAATGTCCCCAGGATGGTCGAAATCACAGTCGCCAGAACCGCAATGCTGACCGATACATACACCGCACTCATGATCTCACTGTCATTCACCAGCTGTTCATACCATCTCATGGAAAATCCCGTGAAATGGGTCAGTGACTTGGATTCATTGAACGAGAAAACCATCGTCACCAGAATCGGCACATAGAAGAACAGGAAACACACTGCAATATATACAATGGAGAAAATTCTCTTTTTCTTCTTCATTGCTCACTGCCTCCTTCCATCTTCTCCATCTTCTTGGTGACTCGGATCATAATCAGAATCACCACAGCCAGAATCAGGGAGATCGCACTTCCGAAGTTCCAGTCACCCACAGAAACAAACTGTTCCTCGATCAGGTTTCCGATAAGTACGTACTGGCCGCCGCCCAGCAGTTTCGGAATGACAAACGTGGAGATCGCCAACAGAAATACCATGGTAATTCCGTTGATCACACCCGGAATGGACATTTTGAAGATGACCTTCCAGAAGGTCTGCCATTTGTGTGCACCAAGGTCATAGGATGCTTCGATCAGGGATTTATCCATCTTCGCAAGCGATGTATGGATCGGAATCACCATAAACGGAAGCAGGTCACACACCAGGCCGATGATCACCGAGAAATCGGTATACATCATCGTGACAGGATCCAGACCGATGGCTGTCAGTATGGAATTAATGATTCCGTTGTCAGACAGCAGACTGATCCAGGCATAGGTACGCAGCAGGGTATTGATCCACATGGGAACCGTTACCGCCAGAATCAGCAGACCCTGCACCTTCTCGCTGAATCTTGTAATCTGATAGGCCAGCAGATATCCCACCACCAGACAGATTCCCGTGGTAATAATACCCAATTTGAAGGATCTGGCGAATACCTGCAGGTAGATCGGTTCTGCAATTTTCTTAAAGTTGTCAAACGTAAACTGAATGTTGACCAGGGAGTTGCCACCGGTTGTTACGGAATACAGCACAATCAGGACAAGCGGTATCACGATCAGCAGAAAAGACCACAGGATGTATGGTCTGACAAGACTCTTAAAATGTTTCATCCTCTACCTCACCTTTCCCGATCAATATTCCATCTTATACATAACGTGAATATCTTCTTTCTCCAACGTTAAGCCCACTTCCCTGCCGACCTCGAAGATATCCGTTGTATGAATCTTGTATTCCCGGAGAGCCGTCTGGACCATAATCTCATAGTGAACTCCTTTGAACACAATGCTCTTGATCACGCCCCGCAGCTTCGCATTCTCAGGCGACACGATCTCAATGTCCTCCGGTCTGAGTACAACCTCGATCTCTTCATTTTCCTTGAAGCCTTTATCCACGCATTCAAACTCGTACCCGTCGAATTTCACCAGACAGTCACGGATCATATTGCCTTCAATAATATTGGACTCCCCGATAAAATCCGCCACGAAACGGTTCTCGGGCTCGTTATAGATATCAACCGGTGTACCGATCTGCTGAATCTTACCATTGTTCATGACAACCACGGTGTCGGACATGGACAGGGCTTCTTCCTGGTCATGGGTTACGAAAATAAACGTAATTCCCACCTCCTGCTGGATCTTTTTCAGTTCCACCTGCATCTCCTTACGCAATTTGGCGTCCAATGCACCCAGAGGCTCGTCCAACAGCAATACCTTCGGCTCATTGACCAGAGCTCTCGCAATGGCAACCCGCTGCTGCTGTCCGCCGGACAGCAGGGTCACGTCCCGCTTCTCAAACCCTTCCAGTCCCACCAGCTTCAGCATTCTCTTTACCTTCTGCTCAATGATGGATTTGTTTTCTTTTTTGATATTCAGTCCGAACGCAATATTATCGTATACATTCAGGAACGGAAAAAGAGCATACTTCTGGAAAACCGTATTGATCTCACGTTTATAGGGCGGAACCTTGGCAATATCGATTCCGTTGAACAGAAGTTCTCCGGCACTCGGTTCTTCAAAACCGGCAATAATCCGCAGTATCGTTGTCTTACCGCATCCGCTGGGCCCCAGCAGTGTCAAAAATTCGTTCTCATAGATGTTCAGATCAATTCCCCGCAACACCTGCTGATCATCAAAGTTCTTCGTAACGCCTTTTAATGAAATAATGCAATTTCCTGTATTTCCCATCCTCATATGCTCCTTCTGTACTGCATACTATTCGTCAAAAATTGGGCGGTGTGCTGATCCACAGAACCTCGGCACCCTTTTTGGATTCCAGATGATGTTCATATTTCGCCTCGAAATAGAAGGATTCTCCTCTTTTCGCCCGGTATATCTTATTGGCAATGACAATATTGACGCTGCCGTTGAGCACATAACCGAACTCCTCCCCCTCATGCGGATAATCGGGATAGGTGCTTCCTCCCGGCTCCAGTGTGATCAGAATCGGTTCCATCATATTCTTCTGTGCATTGGGGATAATCCACTGTATCTTATTGTGAAGATCCTTGTCTTCCTTCTCAAAATAATCGTTCTTATGGAATACCACCTGGTCATCCGTCGAATCATTGAAAAATGTCTTCAGATCCGTTCCCAGGCATTGCAGGATATCTACCAGCGTTGCAATGGATGGGGAGGTCAGATCCCTTTCCAGCTGTGAGATGAATCCTTTGGAGAGCTCCGCCCGATCCGCCAGTTCCTCCTGCGTCAACCCTTTCAGTATCCGTAATTCTTTGATTTTGTTTCCGATTTTCATGACTGCCCCCAAACGTCTGTCTTCGGGAATCCATGCCGGATCCGCATTCCATTATAAACAAAAAGTTTAGTAATACTATTCTCTCTGACAATAAATAAAAAGTTTAGTGAAACTAAACTCACGAGTACAAGTATATATTCTTTTGTCAGAATGTCAATACATTTTTTATGAGCATATCAGAGACATCCATTTTCCGTCCAATCCAGCCATTTTTAAAGAAATCCAGATGCCCTCTTTTTTCCTCCGTGTCTACCAGAAAACCATCCAACTTCGGAGAAGTATTTGCAATGTAAACCCGGTACGCATATGTTTTCTCAGGGCCGCTTGCAAGTATTCACTCATATTATCTTCTGCAGATACGCTGACAACACTTCCGCCGCCAATCGGTGATGCTTCACGCCCGGATGCTCTCTGCACCCTACCGTTTCGGAAGTTATTGCCGGAAGTTCCAGATAGGATACCTTCTGATCCCCTGTCTGTCTGCAATAGGCATCGATGGCGCGAACGATTGATATATTCATTTCGTTATCCAGCATTCCGTATACCCATACGATAGCCGCCTTCGGATTATGGTGACGAACCTTCTTCAGGAAAGCCACTCCCGCTTCCTCAAATTCCCAACGTTCATGCGTAAACCCCTCATTGGCAAATGCAACACTGTCATTGGTGCCAAGATTGATGATCACCGCATCCGGCTGCCACCTAGTGAAATCGTAATCCTCCAACGCGCCCAGCATCCGGTTGTGTTCCCCTGTCAAGACGCCGCATACTTTCTCATAGATATCCGGCAGAACATGATCCAGCCTGCCATCCCAGCTTGCAAACAGTCCCCAGCCGCTCTGGGAACAGATACGAAGATCGGCATCCAGTTTTTCCGCTGTCATCACTGCATAATTATGTACGCCGCTGAAACACGCGGATACCCAGTCGAGTTCTTTCCTGGCTCCGAAGATTCCTTCCCCGGAGGTAATGCTGTCCCCAATGAATTCCAGCTTGTGCGGATGCTCCTTGACCGGATAGAATTCACCATCCGTAAACAATGCGTGGATTTGCAGGCAGCATACCTCATCATCATGCATTGCCTGGGTATCTTTCACAAACTTCACATGTTTGACTTCTTCCGGATTCCGACCTCGGAACAGGCAGATCCTGTTACGTCCTTTCATCGCCATCTGACGTGCGATCGGGGCTCCGTTCACGAGAACTGAAAACCAGGGCTCCATCGCTTCATAGTCCGCTTCAATTTCTACCCAGAGTTCCGCTGCTTTCACATTTACCTCGAATCCACTGGCTGTCCAAAACAGCGTCAACGGCTCCAGACAGTCGGTTGTCCGCCCGTTGATCTTCAAATCCTTCCATTGTGATAACTTATATTCTTTTAGCATCATTCTCCACCCAATCCCATATCATCCCGATTTCTCGTTACCTGTCTGAAACATCTCCGGCTTTGTCCTGTTTACCCTCACACCGGGAACATGCCTTGCAGCCGTCCCTGCAACAGGAACAACCTGCCCCACGTTTTCTGACGAGACCATGCAGTGCCAATCCCAGTGCCAATACAATACCGGCTCCGATTACAATATCCCAAGGGTTCATCGTATCATCCTCCCAACACGAGACCGATGCATCTGACAATCAGCGCGACGATCCAGGCAATCGCACATTGCCACAATACCACACAGACTGCCCATTTGTGCCCCATTTCCCGGCGTACCGCCGCAATTGCCGCAACGCACGGGGTATACAGAAGACTGAACACTAACAGCACCCCTGCAGACAGAGTACCAAGTGAGTTCCCGATGCCCTCCGCAAACAGAATCTCCAATGTGGATACCACACTTTCCTTGGCCATAAATCCACTGATCAGAGAAGTCACAATTCTCCAGTCCCCCAGACCAAGCGGAGCAAATATAGGGGCAATCCACCCCGCCACCATTGCCAGCATACTATCCTTGGAATCCTCCACCAGATTCAGTTTCCAATCAAAGCTCTGCAGGAACCACACGCATACCGCTGCAATCAGGATGACGGTAAATGCCCGTTGTAGGAAATCCTTTGCTTTTTCCCACAACAACTGGGCTACGTTCTTCATCGCCGGAAGACGATAATTCGGAAGCTCCATTACAAACGGAACCGCTTCCCCCCGAAACAGGGTCGTCTTAAACAGCAACGCCACCAGGATGCCAACAACAATTCCCAGAACATACAATCCTGCCATAATCCATCCGCCATGCTTCGGGAAAAAAACACTGACGAAAAAAGCATAGATCGGAAGCTTTGCCGTACAGCTCATGAAAGGCGTCAGCAGAATCGTCATCCTGCGGTCCCGTTCACTGGGCAGGGTTCTGGTGGACATAACGGCAGGCACCGAACATCCGAAGCCAATCAGCAACGGAACGATACTTCTCCCCGACAGACCGATTTTGCGCAACAATTTATCCATGCAGAAAGCAACTCTGGCAATATATCCGCTGTCTTCCATCAGTGACAGGAAAAAGAACAACGTCACAATCACCGGCAGGAATGATAGAACCGAGCCAACGCCGGCAAAAATTCCATCTATCACAAGTCCATGGATCATGTCATTCACGCCAACGGATGTCATGGCAGAATCCACAGTCTCCGTGAGTGCATCAATCCCCATTTCCAGCAGACTCTGCAGACCTGCACCGATCACATTGAACGTAAGCAGGAAAACAGCCACCATGATACCGATAAAGCAGGGAATCGCGGTGAATCTGCCCGTCAGAATCTTATCAATCTTCTGACTCCGGATTCTCTCCTTACTCTCTCTCGGCTTCACTACCGTCTGTTCACACACCCGCTCGATAAAGGAGAACCGCATATCGGCAATGGCTGCACTCCGGTCCAGTCCGCGCTCCTTTTCCATCTGACATACCATGTGCTCGATCATCTCAATTTCATTCGGGTCCAACTTCAGCTGATCAATAATCAAATGATCATTCTCAATAACCTTGGATGCTGCAAATCGGACCGGAATACCGGCCATCTTCGCATGATCTGCAATCATCTCGCTCACTCCGTGAATGCATCTGTGTACTGCTCCCCCGAACTCGTTTTCATCACAGAAATCCTGTCTGCCCGGGCGTTCCTGATACTTTGCAATATGAATGGCATGCCTGACGAGTTCATCCACCCCTTCATTCTTGGCTGCCGAAATCGGAATCACCGGAACTCCCAGCATAGCTTCCATTCCGTTCACGTCAATAGAGCCGGAATTACCGGTCACCTCATCCATCATATTCAGTGCAACTACCATCGGTACATCCATCTCCAGCAGCTGCATGGTCAGATACATATTGCGCTCTATATTGGTTGCATCCACAATGTTAATGATTGCGCGAGGGTGCTCTTCCAACACGAACCGGCGGGATACAATCTCCTCATTGGTATACGGAGACATGGAATAGATACCTGGGAGATCGGTAACACGGGTGTTGGCATATCCTCTGATCGGACCGTCCTTACGATCCACGGTAACACCCGGGAAATTGCCCACATGCTGATTCGCACCCGTCAGTTTATTGAACAACGTTGTCTTTCCGCAGTTCTGATTACCTACCAGTGCATAGGTCAGCAATTCGCTGTCCGGAAGCAGTTCCCCATCGCCCTTGGCGTGGAATCTGCCCTCCTCACCAAGCCCCGGGTGAACAGACCGGTTGATTCCGGCAGCCCCCTCATGAGACCTGGTTCTGCTCCGGATCGCTTCTACCTCAATTCGGTCGGCATCCGCCAGTCGAAGTGTCAGTTCATATCCATGAATCTGCAGTTCCATGGGATCCCCCATGGGTGCATACTTCATCACCGTCACTTCCGCCCCCGGAATCACGCCCATGTCCAGAAAGTGCTGCCTCAATGCACCCTCTCCGCCGACTGTTTTGATTACTGCATGCTCTCCAATCTGCAATTCTTTCAGTGTCATAATGATTTCCCCCACAAGATATTTTCTTGAAACTTATTCCCGCACAGGAAATTCCTGCCGCAACGTATCAATATGCATATCCAGTTCCTCCATCAGAAGCGGATGCTCATAGAGTACTCTGTCAATATCTTCCTCAATCACCGCGATCTCAACCAATCTGGCCAATTTCGCCAACAGTAGCGCACCAACATTTTCGGCCGAATTCTTCAGAGAATGTACACACAGATGATAGTCCGTTAATCCGTCCCTGTCCCTCACATGATCTATCGCATCCTGTAATCTTCTGCGAATCGCTTCCATACTGAACGCCGTCTCCTCCAGCATATGCATCAGGAACTTCTTATCCCGGACAACATTCATCGCATACTCCAGATCAAACTCCCTGAGCACAGGCAGTTCAATCTCCTTCTGAACCGGAGATACCACGACAGTTTCCTCACCACCCAGATACTTCTTCAGCATCTGCTCCAGCGTATCTCCCGATATCGGTTTCGTCAGATAATCCGTGAATCCTTCCTGTATATATCTGTTCTTGGCGCCGACAATCGCATTTGCCGTCAGCATGATAACCGGCGTATCCGTACATTGATTGTCCTGATCCTGCTTCATTACCCGGAACGTTTCGATACCATCCATGCCCGGCATCATATGATCCAGGAAAATGAGATCGTATTTCTTCCGGCGTATCGCTTCCAGACACTCCTGTCCGCTGGATGCGCAATCAATCTGCACTTTGGTACGTTTCAGGAGCGCGCAGAACACCTTCTGGTTGACTACCATATCGTCTACCACCAGTACTTTTTTGTCCGGAACAACATAGATGCTCTTTTTCTCTTCTCTATTCGACGATGCGGTGGATACCAGACGGAATTCCCCGATAGGCGTATCGGATATCCTGCCCTGAGGAATTTCTACATGGAATACGGAACCCTTCCCGTATTCACTCTCCACCGTAATCTCACCACCCATCATATCCACAAAATTCTTGGTAATGGACAGCCCCAGGCCGGTACCCTCAATATTACGGTTTGATTTCTCATCAATACGCTTGAATGCATCGAACAGTGTGGGGATCGCTTCCTCCCGAATACCCTTCCCGGTATCCGCAACATCGAATTCCAGCCGGAATTCTTCTTCTCCCGAACCAAACACCTTAAAAAGCACGCTTCCCCTTGGTGTATATTTCACGGCATTATTCAGAATATTAAGCATAATCTGACAGATCCGCACCTTATCCCCGTACAATACGCCTGGAAGTTCCGGGTCGATATCCAGTTTGAAGAGCAGTTTCTTCTCATCTGCCTTGATTTTAATCAGCGGGATCACTTCCTGAAGCAAATCGTTCAGATAATAGCTCTCCTCAACCAGTTCCATCTTACCGGCTTCAATCTTGGAGATATCCAATATCTCATTCACCAGCGACAGGAGGGTATGTCCTGCATTATCCACATTCGTGGCATATTCCCGAATTTCTTCATTGTCAGCCTCTCTCAGGATCAGGGTATTCATCCCCAGAATGGCGTTGATCGGAGTTCGGATCTCATGACTCATATTCGCCAGGAAACCTGTTTTATACTCATTGGCCCTTACCGCATCCTGCGCCTTCAGTTTCACGATCCGAATCTGCCGGAACATATTCAGAATCGCCATGGTTGCCAGGAAATATAATCCAAAAATCGTAAACAATTCACTGATCTGCCTGGTCGAGAAGAAGTTCAATGCAACAATTTCCAGAATTCCAAAACCCGACAATCCGCAGAGCCCTATCGTTACCATGCGGTATTCTTTTCCGTTCCCCTTGAGATGATCCACAACAATGTCCACCAGTATGGCAACCACATTCAACGCCAGCATCAGATTCATGAATGACATAGTATCCCGGAAACTTGCAATTTCGGAGAAATGCAGGAACGTAATCACACTGACATATGCAAAGTTGAAGGCCAGCAGACACGCAAGCCACTTCTGATACCGTTTCCTCTGCTCAATATTCAGATAACAGATGAACGGAAACGGAATCAGCATCGGGAATATAAAGGTCAGTATACCATCGATGTCATATGTCTGAAATATGTACTGATAGATGATATTATCGCAGATGATCCAGCTAATGATCGTTGCGATTCCCATTCCCAGGAAAGAAATAGAATATCCCGACTTGAAGAGCTTATACAGAACAATACCCACCGGAATCAGCAGCAAGGAAATCAGTAACAGCGGAGACGCCGCCAATACCACCCATCCTTCTTTCTCCAGAATGGAACGGAAGATCCCATAGGTATTTCCATAGTACACATGCCCGATCTGACCGTTCTGCGTTGTCTCTCCCCAGAATTCCACACGCACTACTTTACCCGAATCTTCCGGGCCAAGCGGGATCTGGTACTGTCGCATTTTCATCCGTCCTCCGGGATAGAGAGTATCCTCATTGGTGGTATAGAATCGTTCTTCCCCATCGACATAGACCGCCGTGTTCTTTCTGGAGATCAGGGCAAAAACAGCATCTCCCGGAACATGATCGGGAAGCACCTTCTCGATCACCGCAAGATTTCCTACGGATGTATCAAATTCGGCGGGCAGATCAATGGTTCGTCTGGTTCCGTCCGGTTCCACCCACTCCCAGTCCTCCAGGTATAATCCTCCCCAGCCCTCCAGATTCCTGGTTCCTTTGAAAGTTGCCTGCATCACGCCCCAGCCAATCATTGCGGCGCACCATACCAGCAGCAGAAGAATCATGAACACTGTATACAATTTATTCTTTTTCGCGATCATATATGTACCCTCATAAACATCTGTCTCTAGTAATTACCAAATATATTTTATTATATCGCATTTTGAGATGTTGTAAAAACAATTTTCGCTCTCTATATGCAATATTTGGCACATTTTCCTATTATTGCTTTCCCTTCGTCGCTTCCCCGCCGCGCGACTGCGTGCCAACCCGTTCTCCTGCCGCAGCAGCCCCCAGAATCAGGACAGCCCCGATGATTCCTGCTGCCGACATCCTCTCCCCCAGAATCAACGTCGACAGCATCAACGCCGCAATCGGATCCACATAACTGAAAAGGGCAACGCTCTGTCCACGAAGTCCGTCCATACTGCCGAAATACAGCGCATAAGCGATCCCGGTATGAACGAATCCCACAACCAGCAGCATGATCAGCGCGGTAAAATCCAACCGAATTCCTGCGAAATCCTCTGTGATAAGCAGATACGGCAGGAACACCACCGCCGCCGAGGACAGCTGGATAATCGTTTTCTCATAAGCATCGATTCCCGGAAGCCTTTTATTGAGGAGTACCACTGCGGAATACAGCGCCGCCGCACCGAGCCCCAGCGCAATCCCCAGGATCTCATCTGTCCCCGGCAGACCACCGTCAGCCACGCCGGAGACCAGCCCCATCCCGATGATTGCCACCAGTGCACAGATTCCTTTCCGCAATGTCAACCGCTCCCGCAGAAACAACGGAGACAACAAAACGACGATGGTTGGCTCCATATAATAGCACAACGTTGCGACGGCAACGGTTGTATGATTATATGCCTCAAATAACAGCATCCAATTGAATCCGATCAGCATTCCGGATACGATCAGCAATATCACCTTCCGCATCCCGATATTGTGGCGAAACCGTTTCCTGCGTATCCGCAAGAAGACAATCAGGAACAAAGATCCTGCGAATCCCCGGTAACACGCCAAAAGAGCAGATGACAAAGGAATCATTTTTCTGAAAACACCTATGGTTCCGAAGATCAGCATGGCGCCAACCAACATGAGCATTGATCTACCGTTGTTTTCTCTTGCAGACATAATAACCATCCTTCCTCTGTCAATTGGCGCTCTCTGCCATGTTCAACAGATCCCATAGGCTATTATAGCATCTCCGGAATCGTTTTCCACCTTAAGATGAACCGGAAAATTCAGAACTCATACTGTTGACTCTCACCCTTACTTTAGGTTTATGATGGTACTGTAAGATATCTTATGACAGAAACAGGAGTATGAAATCATGAAAATTGGTGAATTTGCCAAGGTGTGCAACACGAGAATATCTGTGCTTCGACATTACGATAAGCTGGGACTTCTGTCACCGGTATTCATTGACCCGTTTACGGAATATCGGTATTACGCTACTGCGCAGATTGCGGTATTCGAGCGGATCAGCGAGCTGAAAGAGATGGGATTTACCCTGGCCCAGATCAAATTCATGCTGCACAGCGGCGATCGGAAGCGCAAGGAGCTCCTCTATGAGCAAAAAAGAAAGGAAATTGCCGCTATCCTTCATACTCTGGATACCAGGAAAAAAGAAATATTAGGAGGCATTGTTATGGAAGATCCCTATATTCCATTTGTGGAAGATTTTGATAAGACATTTGTAAATGATGAAAGGGTAGTCGGAAAATGGGAGGTTCTGAACAGCGTGGAAGGCGCGGACAAACATCCCACCGTTACTCTGGGCGACGGAAACCACCTGCTCTATTTTCTACCGGAGGGGCAGGCGTACTGGTGCATGAGTTGGACGAAAGGAAAGTTGATTTTCAACGACGGGGAGAGCTGCTTCTCCAACGATTACGTTGTAGAAGAATCAGACGGTCGCCTGTATATGACCATCTCTTTCAAATCCTTCGACTTTGCCAGAACCGGAGAACTCACGGACATCCGGCTTCGCAAGCTTGACAGCGGGCGCTATACCGCACAGGAGATTGCAAAGAAGGATGATATCAACAAACCTTTTGTGGCAGACGAGCAGGTCATCGGTACCTGGAAAGCATTCGCCTATATCGACGAGACGGATAATCGAGTTCGGGAATTCCTGAAGGATCCTTACGGTCAGGAAGCCTGGTCTTATGAAAAACTGTTTTTTAAGGAAATCACTTTTGAACAAGGCGGACACTGTACACAGGTTTACGGAGAGGAAGTTCTCACCGGCGACGAACAGCAGACCTGGACCAAGGGCTTCGTGCTCCGCAAATGGAACAGTACTGCCTGCGCCTATCAGATCCATGAGATTGCAGGCCGGGAATACCTCATTATCGAATGGAAAAGCGGTGACTACAGATGGGGCGGAAGACCCACCAGTTATTACGCATTCATCCGGGCTTAAGGACAAACGGAACGCAAAAAGAGGGGTGGTTGATGTCTCAGCCATCCCTCTTTGACTATGCCTAAATTGGATTTCGTCGCCCTCGCCAGAGTAGAAATCCAAATATTTTGAAAAATCCCCTTGACTATGACGTTACGTCATAGTGTATCATGTGATCATGTTCGAACACGCAAACGCAAAAAGGAGGACTTCCGGCAATGAAAATCAGCGACGTTGCAAAACTGACAGGCATCACCGTCCGCGCACTGCATTACTATGACAAAATCGGATTGCTGAAACCGAGTGAAGTCACAGAATCAGGCTATCGGGTTTATACCGACACGGATTTGGAGATCCTGCAGCAGATTCTATTTTTTCGGGAACTTGACTTTTCATTGGAAGATATCAGAAAAATCATGCAAAATCCCGCCTATGACCAAGAGAGCGCTCTGCGCAAGCAGAAAGAACTCCTGCTACAGAAACGCCGCAGGATCAACCGTTTAATCTCTCTTGTGGACAAAACCTTGAAAGGAGAACAGGATATGAGTTTCCAGCAATTTGATACAACAGAGTTAGAAGCGACCAAAAGAAAATACGCCGAAGAGGCGAAACAGCGTTGGGGCACCACCGCCGCCTACGCCGAGTATGAAGCAAAATCGGACCATTGCAGCGACGCACAACGTCAAATGACGGATGAGGAGGGCGCCATGATTCTCTGCGAGTTTGGCAGGAATCGTTCCCTTGCCCCGGACAGTGCAGAAGCACAGGCTCTTGTGGAAAAGTGGCAGGCACATATCACGTCCAATTACTACACCTGCACAAGAGAAATCCTCTCCTGCCTCGGCCAAATGTATGTCGGCGATGAGCGTTTC
>JAEDCX010000047.1 GCA_016293925.1 Lachnospiraceae bacterium
CAATAACAGGTTGTGATTGTAGAATAACAGATAATTATAGGGAGAGACCCTATATCATATTTCATCATTAAGGAGGAAAAAGTTGTGGCCAGAGTGTACAATTTTTCAGCAGGTCCCGCAGTGCTGCCTGAGGAAGTCTTAAAAGAAGCTGCAGAAGAGATGTTGGATTATAGGGGATGCGGAATGTCCGTTATGGAGATGAGTCATCGATCTAAAACGTATGATAACATTATCAAAGAAGCAGAAGCTGATTTAAGACAGATTATGAATATCCCTGATAATTACAAAGTTTTATTCCTTCAGGGCGGAGCAAGTCAGCAGTTTGCCATGATTCCTATGAACCTGATGAAAAATGGTGTTGCAGATTATATTGTGACCGGTCAGTGGGCAAAAAAGGCATATCAGGAAGCCTGCATGTACGGGAAAGCCAATAAAATCGCATCATCTGAGGACAAAACATTTTCCTATATCCCGGATTGTTCTGATCTTCCGATCTCACCTGATGCAGACTATGTTTACATATGTGAGAACAATACCATTTATGGTACGAAGTTCCATGAACTTCCGAATACAAAGGGTAAGACACTGGTTGCCGATGTATCCAGCTGTTTCTTATCAGAACCTGTCGATGTAACCAAATACGGCGTGATCTACGGCGGTGTCCAGAAGAATATCGGACCTGCCGGCGTGGTAATCGTGATCATCCGGGAAGATCTGATTACAGAAGATGTTCTTCCGGGAACGCCTACCATGTTACGGTATAAAACGCATGCGGATAATGACTCCCTGTACAATACGCCGCCGGCATACGGTATTTATATCTGCGGCAAGGTATTTAAGTGGATCCAGAAGATGGGCGGACTTGAGGCAATGAAGAAACGGAATGAGGAGAAGGCTGCGATTCTCTATGATTATCTGGATCACAGTAAGCTCTTCAAGCCTACGGTAGAGAAGGGAAGCAGATCGCTGATGAATGTTCCTTTTGTTACCGGAGATGACGAACTGGATGCCAAATTTGTCAAAGAAGCCAAGGCCGCAGGTCTTGAGAGCCTGAAGGGACACAGATCCGTTGGCGGTATGAGAGCAAGTATTTACAATGCTATGCCGAAGGAAGGTGTAGAGGCACTTGTGGCATTCATGAAGAAATTTGAGGCTGAGAATCTCAAATAATTCCGGATGAAGCGTTTGAAACAGTAATTGTTCCGCGCGGAACAGTTACGGAAGAATAGATGAAATGAGGGAAAAGAAATGTTTCGATATCATTGTCTGAATCCAATCGCACAGGTTGGACTTGACGAGTTTACGGATCGGTATGCCAAGACAGATAACGTCAATGAAGCGGACGGCATTCTGGTCAGAAGTGCAGTGATGCATGACATGGAGTTTGCAGAGAATCTCCTTGCAGTAGCAAGAGCAGGCGCGGGCGTGAATAACATTCCGCTGGATGTGCTTGCCAAAAAGGGCGTTGTGGTATTCAATACCCCCGGTGCCAATGCAAACGGTGTCAAAGAACTTGTAATTGCCGGTATGCTGCTTGCTGCAAGAGACATTGTCGGCGGTATCAACTGGGTTGCAGAGAACAAAGAGAATGCGGATATCGCCAAAGCGGCAGAGAAAGAAAAGAAGAAATTTGCCGGTACAGAACTGCAGAATAAGAAACTGGGTATCATCGGTCTCGGAGCCATCGGTGTTAAGGTAGCCAATGCGGCAAAGCATCTTGGTATGGAAGTATACGGATATGACCCCTATCTGTCTGTAGACGCAGCATGGAATCTGAGCCGTGATGTAAAGCATGTGATCAATGTGGATGAGATCTATGAGAAGTGTGATTTTATCACCATCCATGTTCCTTTGTTGGATTCCACCAAAGGAATGATCAATCAGGAAGCCATTGCCAAGATGAAGGACGGCGTGATCATCCTGAATCTTGCCCGTGATCTGCTTGCAAACGAGGCTGATGTTCTGGAGGCCCTGAAGAGCGGTAAGATCCGGAAATATGTTACGGATTTCCCGAATCCGACAACGGCAGGCCAGCCGGGATGTATCGTAATGCCTCATATCGGCGCATCTACCGAGGAATCGGAAGACAACTGTGCTGTTATGGCGGTAAAAGAGATGATGGATTATCTGGAGAACGGTAATATCCGCAACTCCGTAAACTTCCCGAACTGTGACATGGGCATCTGTAATCAGGTGAGCCGTATTGCTATTTTCCATGCGAATATTGCCAATATGATTACCAAGTTTACAGCTACCTTCGGTGATCTTGGCATCAATGTTACCGATATGGTCAGCAAGTCAAAGGGCGAGAATGCGTACACCATGATCGATCTGGATACAGCTACCACACCTGATATGATCAGCAAGTTAACTGCCATTGAAGGCGTTTACAGAGTACGTAAAGTGAAATAACGGATATAATAATGCAGGAGCCCGGCAGGGCTCCTGTTTTTGCGGCATTCGGTCATGGCAGTGTCAGGCAGGCATCCTGCAAAGACAGCCCTGCCAGCGGGAGCGGCTGCCGGAAACGGAGAAAGATATGAAATGCAACAAAACAAATGCCATGCGGATTCTGGATACCTTGAAGATTCCGTATGAGTATCAAACCTATGAATGTGATACCTTCCGGGACGGAGTTCAGATTGCGGATATGCTGGGGTTGGATCATACGATTGTGTATAAGACGCTGGTGACGGTCAGCCCGCGGAAAGAATATTACGTTTTTGTGCTGCCGGTGGAACAGGAACTGGATCTGAAGAAGTGTGCGAAGGCGGTGGGGGCCAAGTCACTGGAATTGATTCCCGTAAAGGAGATTCAGCAGGTGACCGGATATATCAGAGGCGGCTGTACCGCCATCGGCATGAAAAAACTGTATCCGACCAGAATTGATACCAGTGCCGAGCAACTTGACCGTATTGTTGTCAGCGGTGGAAGACTGGGGATACAGCTCTCATTGAACCCGTATGATCTTGCAGGCGCCGCAAAAGCGGAATTCGCGGAGATTACTCAAGATCCTTGATGATCTCCTGAAACTCATTTTCCCGCTTCATGGCAAAGAGGCTGGCGGCATCCATATAGCGGATAAAAATATCATCCAGAGAGGCGCCTTCTTCGTCGGCGATCTCCTGCATGATGGGCCGTAACTGCTCTAACTGCTGTGAAACCGGTGTTTTCTGGGGGTCAATGTCAGCCATGACCTGTTCTGCATAATCGTTTATTCTTTTCAAGAATTCTGTATCGTTCATTGTTCGCGAATCCTTTCTGTATTTTTTTCTCATCATAGCACGATCTGGCAGAGAAGTCAAAGCAGGGAATACCTTTTTCCGATGCATGCCATTTTCCTTTCATGCCTTTTACCTGCCTTTTTCCAAGGCATGCCTATTGTGCAAGGTATGCTTTTTTGTTACAATAATCTGTATGATATGCATAACCTATTGTCGAAGCTGGGAAGAAAGCTTCGGAATGCAGGTTTATCACTTGCCGCGATATGCATATGATTATTATGAGAAGAATACATACAGGAGAAGAATATGTCAGATATCAGACCATTTAGAGCGATCAGACCCAGAGCAGATCTTGCTGACCGGATTGCTGCACTGCCATACGATGTATACAGCCGCGAGGAGGCACGACGGGTGGTGGAGAATGATCCGTATACGTTTCTACGGATTGACCGGGCAGAAACCCAGTTTCCGCCGGAGCAGGATATGTATGCTCCCGAGGTCTATCAGAAAGCCCATGATATGCTGTGGGATATGATCGGACAGGGACAGTTTATTCAGGATGATACTCCCTGTTTCTATATATACGAGCAGGTTATGAACGGAAGGCATCAGACAGGAATTGTTGCGGTTGCTTCTGCGGACGATTACCGGGACGGTGTCATTAAGAAACATGAGAATACCAGGGAAGAGAAGGAACTGGACAGAATCCGTCATGTGGATGCATGCGATGCCCAGACCGGTCCGATCTTTTTAGCGTACCGCAAGAATGATGTGATTGAGGCAATCATCCGGAAGCAGAAGGAGAATCCGCCGGTCTATGAGTTTGTTTCGGATGATAACATTACCCATATCGTTTACCGGATTACCGATGCGGCGGATAATGCCATGATCCGGGAAGCGTTTGCGGGGATTGGGGCAATCTATATTGCGGACGGTCATCATCGATGCGCTTCTGCGGTCAAAGTATGTAACCTGCGCCGGGAAGGGAATATCCGGCATACCGGTGAGGAAGAATATAATTATTTCCTGTCCGTACTGTTTGCAGATGAGCAGTTGATGATTATGGATTACAACCGGGTGGTCAAGGATCTGAACGGATTGACCAAGGAAGCTTTTCTGGAGAAAATAGCGGAACGATATACCATTCAGCCGGTTGACCGGGCGGATGCAAAACCTGCGAAAAAGGGGCAGGTCGGCATGTATCTGGATGGCAGATGGTACTGCCTGAATTGGAGAGGCGTGTTCTCGGAGGACCCGGTGGACAGTCTGGATGTTTCGATTCTGCAGAAGGAGGTTCTGGAACCAATTCTCGGGATTGCGGATCCGAAGGTGGATTCCAGAATTGATTTTGTCGGCGGAATCAGGGGGCTTCAGGAATTGGAGCGACGGGTACAGACAGACTGTGCGGTTGCATTTGCCATGTATCCCACAGATATTCATGAGTTATTCCGTGTGGCGGATGCAGGATTGCTGATGCCCCCGAAATCGACCTGGTTTGAACCCAAATTACGAAGCGGCCTGTTTATTCATTCCATCCGATAGACAGGACAGATAGGAGCAACAATGGATAAAAAAATGTATCGACTGATGAACTGGCCTGCCATTGAGGCAATTGTATATTCCGAGGAATGTCATCCCTATGATCTGCTGGGACCGGAAACGGTCGGGAACCAGACGCTTGTGCAGACATTCCAGCCGGGGGCCGGGGATGTGTTTCTCTATGATGAGAAAAACGAGGAAGAGATTCGTATGGAATGCGTGGATGAAGAAGGCTATTATGCGGCATTTCTTCCAGGCAGGATGCGCAGGGAATATCATTTCACGCTGGTGGATCCTGACGGTACGGAGCGGGATGTATACGATGCCTATGCATACAGACCCCGGATCAGTCCTTCTGTCTATAAAAGGATTCAGTTGGATATGAGACCGGACAGCGCCGATCTTCTGGGCGCCCATAAAACAGTTATGGACGGTGTCTCAGGGTACTTATTTACGGTTTTTGCACCCAATGCACTGCGGGTCAGCGTAGTTGGACCGTTTAACCGTTGGGACGGAAGAGTTCATCCGATGCAGAAGATAGAGGAATACGGTATTCATGTTCTTTTCATTCCAGGATTGGAGAGCGGGACGGAATACATGTATGAGATCAAGAAACATGACAGAAGCATTGTGCTGAAGGCAGATCCCTATGAGCTGATGCATACGGTCCGTCCGGGGAAGCATTCGGTTACGGCTGATCTTACGGAATATCCATGGACTGACCGGAATTATCTGGAGATGAAGCAAAAGCAGAATGTCAGTTCATTCCCTGTGAATATTCTGAAATTCCATCCGGCCATGATGAATCAGATGCCGGAGTTTGCGGCGGACAACCGGAAGGAACAGCTGCATAAGGTAATTGCATATGCCAAACAGATGTCCTACACGCATATTGCATTGATGGCGACGCTCCAGCATCCCTATGACGAGACGCTTGGCTATGAGGTGATTGGGTTCTACGCACCGAATTCTCTGTATTGGAAGCCGGAAGAACTGCAGGCATTTGTGGATGAATGTCACAAAAAGAATATCGGCGTACTGATCGACTGGCCCATTGCTCGTTTCCCGAAGGATGATTTTGGATTGTGTGAATTTGACGGCAGCCGGCTGTATGAATATACGGATACCAGAAAAGCGGAAAAAGCAGACGGTGCCACAAGACTGTTTAATCTTGCCCGGTACGAGGTGCGCAATTACCTTCTGGGAAGCGCATACCACTGGCTTACCCGGTATCATGTGGATGGTCTGTGTCTGAATGATCTCAGTTCCGTTCTGTTCTATGATTACGACCGGGACGGTCTTGATTGTGCCTGCAATATGTACGGCGGTCACGAGAATCTGGAGGCTGCGGATTTCCTGCGCAGGATGAACCAGATGATTCATAAGCAGTTTCCCTATGCTGTTATGATTGCACAGGAACCTGCGGGATTTCCGGGGGTAACAGACCCCAAAACAGAGCAGGGGCTTCATTTCGATCTGAAATGTAATCTTGGCATGACAAAGGGGCTGATGGATTATATGGCATACGATCCCTATTTCCGGAAGCATCATCACACGGAGCTGACCGACCTGAACATCTATCAGTTCTGTGAGAATTATGTGATTTCCATGGATCCGCTGGCGGCGGACTGCGGAGATTGTTCTGTACTGGACAGAATGCCGGGGGACGGAACAGAGCAGTATGCGAATCTGCGTGCCGCATATGCGTATATGATGCTGCAGCCGGGGAAGAAAGGCAGTTTTCCGGCGCAGGTGCTGTCGGATAAACAACCCTGGAATATGCACGCCCTGTATGAGGAGCAGAAGGACTGTGGGAAGCAGTTTGCCACCTTCGTAGCGGCACTGAATGATTTCTATCTTCATCAGCCGGCGTTGTATGAACAGGATCATGAGGAGAGAGGATTCCGTTGGATCAATACCACCCGGGAAGAGGAAAACATCCTGACCTGGGAGCGGATCAGCAGATTCGGCAGGATTCTGGTAGTGGCGCATATGGGTAATATACTCCGCAAAAATGTGGTGATCGGTGTTCCCGAGAACGGTAAGTACAAAGCGATCTTCTCCACGGATCTGCCGGAGTTCGGTGGTTCCGGCAACCATGTGAAGCGGATCCGTCCTTCCGTAAGAACTGCTGCAGACGGACAGAAGTATTCGATCAAAATGAATCTGGCGCCCCTTTCGATTACTGCATTTTCGATGATTCCCTATACGGAGGAGGAATTGGAGAAGCAGATCGAGACGGAGAAGCAACAGCTCGCCAGACAACGGGATGCAAGGAAACTTGCCATGGTCCGCAAACGGGAGTCCGAGAAGCGGACGCTTGCGAAGCAGCGGGAGGCGGAGAAACAGGCACTTGCGCGCCGGAAGGAAGCGGAGAAACTTGCTCTGATGCAGAAGAAAGCCCGGGAGAAGGCACGTCTGTCCCAGCCAAGTACGGTAAAGACGGAACGGAAACAACCCTCCGGAAAACAGGGCGGAAAATAGAATGGAAAAGTGAGGCGGAATACAAATGATGGGTATTCTTGGAACCAAAAAAAACGGAATTGATTTGTTGGATCAGGAGACGGTGGAAGAGAAACTCGGCGTGTTTCAATCCATGTTACAGGAATTGCCGAGTAAATCCCTGCAGCTTGCTATCAAAGTTCTGATTGCAATCCTGCTGCTGGTGGTGGGCATTCAGATCATTAAGCTGATTCGCAAACTGGTGAAAAAAGCATTGACCAGAGGTCATGCGGATGTGGGCGTTGTGCAGTTTCTGGATTCTGCCGTAAAGACAATTCTGTATGTTTTGCTGTTTTTCATGATTCTGAACAATTTTGGCATACAGACCACCAGTATTGTGGCTGTTCTGGCCTCCGCAGGTGTTGCAGTGGGACTTGCGCTGCAGGGAAGCTTAAGTAACCTGGCAGGCGGCGTGCTGATTCTCCTGCTGAAGCCCTTCCGGGTGGGAGATTATATCATTGAGGATAGTCATAAGAACGAGGGAACCGTAACGGAAGTCTCCCTGTTCTATACGAAACTCCAGACCATTGACAATAAGATTGTGGTACTTCCCAACGGAACACTGGCCAATACCAGCCTGACCAATGTGACTGCATCCGGAAAACGGAGAGTGGATCTTCTGTTCGGAATTGCATACGGAGCCGATATTGATCATGCCAAAGAAGTGCTCCTGGACATTATGAACCGGGCGGAGCATGTTATGGATGAGGAGCCGAAACAGGTATTTGTGGACAAACTGGATGCCAGTGAGGTGACAATCGGTGTCAGGTGCTATGTACCGACACAATTCTACTGGGATGTGCGGTGGTATATTACCGAGCAGGTCAAAAAAAGGTTTGATGAGGAGAGAATCGAGATTCCGTTCAATCAGCTGGATGTGCATGTACGGGAGAAATAGAGGAGTGATCGGTGCGGGCTTTGTATTGAGCCCGCATTTTTGGACATAAAAAAAGCTCCCGGCCGGATTCGAACCGGCGACCTACGCATTACGAATGCGTTGCTCTACCAGCTGAGCCACGGAAGCAGTTATATAAACCAAGAGTTATTATATCCGCTTCCGTGACTTTTGGCAAGCATTATTTCTGTTTATTCATGATCTTTTCCAAACGATTCAGTAAAAAGTAGAGAATCAGGGCAATCAGGCACAGGATCATGATGCTCATGATCAGTATATCCAGCCGGAATACCTGGGAGGAATAGATGATCAGATATCCCAGTCCCCGCCTGGAAGCAAGAAATTCACCGATGATAACGCCTACCAGGCACAGCCCGATATTGACCTTCAGATTGCTGAGGATGATCGGAATGCTTCCGGGCAGGATTACTTTGCGAAGACAACACAACCGATTGCCGCCCAGTGTCAGAATCAGCTTCGTCCCCTTCACATCGCACTCCCGGAATCCTGAATACAGCTGGATGATGGAACCGAAGATGGCAACGCTGATCCCGGCGATAATGATTGTTCTGGTTCCGGTGCCGAGCCACACAATCAGCAGTGGTGCCAGAGCTGATTTGGGCAGGGAATTCATGGCGACCAGGTAGGGCTCCAGTACTTTGGAAGCATTCGGAAACAACCAGAGCAGAATTGCGACGCCGAGACTGAGGGCAATGGTCAGGATGAAACTGATCATGATCTCATAGAGTGTGACTCCGGTGTGCACCAGAATGTTGCCGTTCATGTTCACTCTTGGAAGATATTGCAGGATCCGGCTTGGTGAACTGAAGAAAAAAGGATCAATCAAATGAAATCGGGACAGGAATTCCCAGGATGCCAGGAATACCACCAGGATCAGGATCCGTATGGTAATAATGATTATCTTTTGTCTGCGAAGGGATCGTAGATATTTTTCACGTTTCATAGAGTGCCTCCCAGAGGGAATGGAAATAGGATTGGAATTCCGGCGCCTCCCGTGAGGAAAAACGGTGTTCGGAATCCCTGGTGAGACGGATGAGGAATTCTTTCCGCAGAGTGGCGGGCCGTTTGGTCAACACGATGACCCGGTCCGACAGACTGATGGCTTCTGCCAGATCGTGGGTTACCAGAATGGTTGTTTTCCCTTCGGAACGAATCTTGCTACAGATATCATCCGATACGGTCAGTCTTGTCTGATAATCCAGCGAAGAAAAAGGCTCATCCAGCAATAATAATTCCGGCCGAAGTACAAGGGTCCGGATCAATGCCGCCCGCTGACGCATCCCGCCGGACAGTTCTGTCGGGCGTCTGTCAGCAAAGGGCATCAGACCGTACTCTTCGAGAAGACTGCGGGTATAGGTCAGATTCTCTTCCGTCAATGCGTGATTGATCTCAAGTCCGAGAATACAGTTACGGTACACGCTTCGGAACGGAAACAACGCGTCGTTCTGAAGCATATACCCGATCGGCCGGATCGGGTGAGACGCATACAGCTCCTCAGAATATTCGATGCTGCCGGAATCCGGCTGAATCAGTCCGGCGATCATGGACAGCAGGGTGGATTTGCCGCATCCGCTGGGACCGATGACAGAGATAAATTCCCCCTTGTTCACATGGAAAGACAGATTCTCTATGGCATTCGTACACTCATCAGGACTCTGATAAGAATAGGAAATCTGTTTGAACTCAATTAGTGGTTTCATTTTTACAAGCCTTTCTGGATATACAATATACTATGATGGACACGGTGAAAGGTGTCGGATGCATACGGAATAAATCTTGTATTCCGAATCAGAATATGCTAATATAAAATGTATATTTAATTATCCCCTGTAGGTGGGGATGGATGATTGACGGAGGAAAGACCAATGGCTCAATTATGGGGCGGAAGATTTACGAAACAGACAGATGATATGGTCTATGCATTCAATGCATCCATATCTTTTGATAAACGATTCCTGGAACAGGATATTACCGGTAGTATCGCACATGTTGTGATGCTGGAGAAACAGGGTGTGATCACGTTACAGGAGAAGGATGACATTGTAAAGGGGCTCACCGCCATCCGGGAGGATGTTCAGTCCGGCAGGCTGGAGATTACAAGTGAGTATGAAGATATTCACAGCTTCCTGGAGGCCAATCTGATTCAACGGATCGGAGACGCCGGCAAGAAGATGCACACCGGTCGAAGCCGGAATGATCAGGTTGCTCTGGACATGAGACTGTATGTACGGGAAGAACTGCTTGCGGTGGATGGCTGTCTGAAGCAGCTGTTGACGGAGATCCTGCGGATCCAGAAGGAGAATCTGGATACCTATATGCCGGGATTTACCCATCTGCAGAAGGCACAGCCGATTACACTGGCACATCATTTCGGCGCGTATTTTGAGATGTTCAAGCGGGACCGGTTACGGTTAAAGGATATCTACCACAGGGTGAACTACTGTCCGCTGGGGGCAGGTGCCCTTGCGGGGACAACCTATCCGCTGGACAGATATTATACGGCAAGCCTGCTTGGTTTCGAGGGACCGACGCTGAACAGCATTGACAGTGTATCCGACAGAGATTATGTGATTGAATTCCTAAGTGCTCTGTCCATGATTATGATGCATCTGAGCCGATTCAGTGAAGAGATAATCATCTGGAATTCCAATGAATACCGTTTCGTGGAGATTGATGATGCCTATTCCACGGGGAGCAGTATCATGCCCCAGAAGAAGAATCCCGACATTGCAGAATTGGTGCGCGGGAAAACCGGACGCGTATACGGAGCATTGATTGGCATGCTTACGACAATGAAAGCGCTACCTCTTGCATACAACAAAGATATGCAGGAGGATAAAGAAGGAACCTTCGATGCCATTGATACCGTCAAAGATTGTATTGTACTTTTTACGGGAATGATCGCAACCATGAAGTTCCGCCCGGAGAATATGGCACGGAGCGCAATGCGGGGCTTTACCAATGCAACGGATGCTGCCGATTATCTGGTGAAGAAGGGGGTACCGTTCCGGGATGCACACGGTATCATCGGCAGACTGGTGCTCACCTGTATTGAGAAAGAAAAGGCCATCGAGGAATTAACCCTTGCGGAGCTCAAGGAATTAAGTCCTGTGTTCGAGGCAGATGTATATGATGAGATCTCCCTGAAAACCTGTGTAGGGAAGCGGCTTACGGTGGGAGCACCGGGACGTGCCGCCATGGAGGATGTCATAAAACAGAATGAAGCATATCTTAGTGTTGACTGGCAGCAATAAAACGGATACAATGACAAAAATGTCTCCATACGCCGGAGGTTTGTGACCTGTAGCGACCGATGGGTATGGTGAGTGAAAAAAGATGAGGAGATAAGGAAACATGAGTGAAAAATTACGTGTAGGTATTCTTGGTGGAACAGGTATGGTAGGACAGAGATTTATCTCTCTGCTGGAGAATCATCCCTGGTTTGAGGTGACAACAATTGCGGCAAGTCCCAGATCTGCCGGCAAGACCTATGAGGAGGCAGTGGGCGACCGCTGGAAAATGACAACACCTATGCCGGAAGCGGTTAAGAAAATTGTTGTTATGAATGTCAATGAAGTGGAAGAGGTTGCAAGTAAGGTTGATTTTGTTTTTTCTGCAGTGGATATGAGCAAGGACGAGATCAAGGCAATCGAGGAAGCGTATGCGAAAACAGAAACTCCTGTTGTCAGCAACAACAGTGCCCATAGATGGACTCCGGATGTTCCGATGATTATTCCGGAGATCAATGATGATCATGTGGAGGTTATCGCTTCCCAGAAGAAGAGACTCGGAACAACAAGAGGATTTATTGCAGTAAAACCGAACTGCTCTATCCAGAGCTATACACCGGTTCTGACAGCCTGGAAGGAATTTGAACCCTATGAAGTGGTTGCAACAACTTATCAGGCAATCTCCGGTGCCGGCAAAACCTTCAAGGATTGGCCGGAGATGATCGAAAATGTGATTCCCTACATCGGCGGTGAGGAAGAGAAGAGTGAGAAGGAGCCCTTACGTATCTGGGGTAAGGTTGAGGACGGCGTAATCGTTCCTGCAACAGAGCCGAAGATCACATGTCAGTGTATCCGGATTCCTGTTCTGAACGGTCATACAGCGGCTGTATTCGTGAAGTTCCGCAAAAAGGCAACCAAAGAGCAGTTGATCGAGAAGCTGCTTGCATTCAAGGGAGCTCCGCAGGAATTGAATCTTCCCAGCGCTCCGAAGCAGTTTATCCAGTATATGCAGGAGGACAACAGACCTCAGGTTACTCTGGATGTGGATTATGAGAACGGTATGGGTATCAGCATCGGTCGGATCCGTGAAGATTCCATTTATGACTGGAAGTTTGTCGGTCTGTCCCATAACACGGTAAGAGGTGCTGCCGGTGGAGCAGTTCTGTGTGCAGAACTTCTGAAAGCCAAAGGATATATTACTGCGAAATAGTGCTTTAACACGATGAAGTAAGGAAGGGAGGCGAGAAAATGGACGAGATACAGTATCAGTTTGATTTGTTGAAAGCGAAAAATCAGAAACTGGAATCTGACGCAAAGATGTATCAGGCACTTGTTGCGACGTCCACAAACGCCTTCCTTTATTATTCTTTTGAACATGACAAGCTGGAGACCATGGGCTCCTGGCATCATTTCTTTGACTTTGACGTGCATGACAGGAAGGAGTTCGAACTGATTTCCGATGCGGTTTGTGAGCAATACCGGGGAGAATTGCGGGATGTACTCTATCTGGAGAAACAGCAGGAGGAGTATGCTTCCTGCGACGTTGCGCTGGATGGCAGAAAGATGTGGGTGGAGTGTGAAGTGACGGTATCCTATCTGGAGTCGGGGAAACCCTCGGATAAGATCATTCGCTTCCGGGATATCACGAAGTTCAAACAGCAGAATGATGAACTGGCCTATCTGGCCTATTATGACAGTCTGACGGGACTGTACAACCGGAATTACTTCGTACAGGTGCTGTCGGAATGGCTGCAGCGGGCGAAGGAGGATCATTCGGTTGTGGCGGTGATGTTTGTGGATATTGATGATTTCCGCAAGATCAACGACGGTATGGGTCTGATTGTGGGAGATGAACTGGTGCAGGTATTCGGGCAATTTCTGGGAGAACTGCGGCAGGACAAAGTGATTATTTCCCACTTCAACAGCGATATTTACTGCATTGCCATCTATGATCCGTATGGCTCCAGAACCGTGGAGGCAATCGATAAGAAGATCCGGACCAGGCTGGAGAGTCCCTTGCGGCTGACCAATAAAATGGATATCCCGATTACGGTCAGCATTGGAGTGGCGGAATATCCGGAAGCGGCCAAGACTGCCCTGGAATTGATTAATTGTGCCGAGATCGTTATGTTCAAGGCCAAATCAAAAGGAAAAAATACCATTCAGTATTTTGATGCACCGATTCTGAATGAGTTCCTCAAGAATATTGAGATTGAGAATAATCTGAAAGAAGCATTGTTCGAGCAGCAGTTTACATTGAACTATCAGCCACAGTACGATACGAAAACCGGCAAATTGCGTGGCGTAGAGGCACTGATTCGCTGGAAAAACAGAGACGGCAACATGGTGAGTCCCGGAGAATTCATTCCGGTGGCAGAGCGGAACGGTTCCATTGTCCCGATCGGGAAGTGGGTGATTGAAGAGGCAATCCGTTCTCTGTCAACCATGCGGCGCAAATTCCAGATTGATTTCATTATGAGCATTAATATTTCTGCGATCCAGTATAAGCGGGCAGAATTTGTGGAAGATCTGATTGCAATCATCAACCGGTATAATATTGATCCTGCGGATGTGGAACTGGAGATCACGGAAAGTGTATTTATTGACGATTTCAAGGATATCATGGGGAAGATGTATGCGCTGCGGGATTACGGCTTTAAGGTTTCACTGGATGATTTCGGAACCGGATTCTCTTCCTTGTCCTATCTGAAGGGACTTCCCATCGATACCCTGAAGATCGATAAGAGCTTTATCGATACGGTGATCTATGATGAATCCACCAGAATCATTACAGAATCCATCATACAGATGGTGAAGAAACTCGGCTTTGAAACGATTGCGGAAGGGGTTGAGAAGCCGGAGCAATTCGAATATCTGAAGAAAATCGAATGTGATAACATACAGGGCTTTTTGCTGGGGAAACCGATGAATCAGCAGGCTCTGGAGGAACTTTTGTCCAAACTGGTAAGATAGGGGAGAATGCATGGAGTCATATCGCAATGACGAATTAGAGGAATTGTTGACATCATACGACAGTGAAGCCAATGAGATTGTGATTGTATATGGCCAGCTGTATCTGGGCAAAAGTGAATGGATTGCGGATTACTGTAAGGATAGACCATGTCTGTGTCTGGCTGCGGAAGAGGCGACGGAGCGTGAACAGCGTTATCTGTGGGCGCGTCTGCTGGTACCTGCGGATGAACGGACGGAAGACTATCCTTCTTTTTATGACCTGATTGCATCGGTGTGCGAGAAAACAGAAGAGAAACTGGTAGTCTGGATCCGGGATTTTCATCTGGCTGTGAAGGGAAGTACATGCTTTTTTGAAGATCTGGTCCGGTTGAAGCAGAGTGGGTACCGGCTACAGATTCTCTTATCCTCGTCCGCCCTGGGATTTGTGGAGAATTCTCTGATTGGCAGAATCGGACGGAGTGCTTTGGAAATCGATCATTTCATGAAGATCCGGCCGCTTCGGTATGAACACCTGTGTGCATACCAGTACAACAGTACCCGGGAGGAGAATTGCTTCTGTTACGGTATTCTCGGCGGGTATCCGGGCTTGTGGAACTATTTTGATTCCAGATTGTCTTTGCAGGAGAATCTGGTGACGAAGCTGTTGGCCGATACCGGAGCGCTCCGGGATGCAGTGCATCGGATCCTGAATTATGAACTGCGGGAATTGAATGTATATTCTACCATTCTGGCGAGTCTTGCCTCTGGGATGTACAAGCTGAATGAGATTCATGAGCACACGGGGTTCTCCAGAGCCAAGATCTCCGTCTATCTGAAGAATCTGATGGAACTGGAGCTGGTTGAGAAGGTATATTCCGTGGATACTGCCGGACGGGACAACGCCCAGAAAGGAATCTATCGGATCTGTCATCCGCTGATTCGGTTCTATTTCGCATTCCTGTATGGCAGAACCCGGGGGCTTACCGATGCCAGGGAGCGGTATCTCACGGATGTGGCACCGGATCTGCGAAGGTACGGAGAGGAAACCTTCCAGCGGATTACGGCAGAATATTTTGCACGAAAGCTTTCAGACGGCACACTTGCGTATCCCTATGATCGGATCGGTTTATGGTACGGCAAGGCCGGCGTGATCCCGGTGGTCACTGTGGATCGCGACGGAAATTACATGGTGGGCATGTGCTCTTTTGAAAAACCGGTTATGACATATCAGGACTATGAGTGGTTATTTTTCCTGCTGGAGCAGGCCAGAATCACACCGAAATTCATCTATCTGTTTGCAGTCAGGGGATTTGATGAGAAGATTTTGTTGGAATGTAAAGTACATGGAAATGTCCGGGCAGTCACCCTGGATGAGATGATCTGACGGATACGGTAAGGATACAAATGGGGAAAAGTTTGTTTATTGCGGAGAAACCTAGCGTTGCTAAGGAATTCGCCAAAGTATTACAACTGAATACATCCGGGAAAGACGGCTACCTGGAGAGCGATACCTGTATTGTAACCTGGTGCGTCGGACATCTGGTATCCATGAGTTATCCGGAAGTCTATGATCCTGCCCTGAAGAAATGGTCCATGGATACATTGCCCTTTATTCCTACCGAATACAAGTATGAAGTCATTGACAGTGTCAAAAAGCAGTTTCACATTGTCAGCGGGCTCCTGAACCGGGAGGATGTTACCACGATTTATGTGTGTACCGACTCGGGACGGGAGGGAGAGTACATATACCGTCTGGTGGAACAGCAGGCTCATGTGACCGGAAAGATCAGAAAGCGCGTATGGATTGATTCCCAGACGGAGGAGGAGATCAAGCGTGGCATCCGGGAAGCCAGGGATCTGTCAGAGTATGATCATCTCAGTGATGCTGCGTATCTGCGGGCCAAGGAAGATTATCTGATGGGGATTAATTTCTCCCGAGTTCTGACGCTGAAATTCGGTTATCCCATGAAAAACTTTCTGCATACGGACCGGGCTGTTATCGCAGTCGGACGTGTCATGACCTGTGTGCTCGGTATTATTGTGAACAGAGAGCGGGAGATCCGGAATTTCGTGAAAACCCCTTTCTATCGTGTGGTGGGGGATTTTGTTCTGGGTGAGAATTCTTTTGCGGGAGAATGGAAGGTGCAGGATGCCTCCTGCTATATGAATTCTCCCAAACTGTACAAGGAGAATGGCTTCAAGGAGCAGACGGACGCAGAGGAACTGGTGCACAGGCTGCAGGGACTGGAGCCGACTCTTGGCACCATTACGCGTAAAAAAGAAACGAAGGCAGCACCGCTTCTCTATAATCTTGCGGAGCTGCAGAACGACTGCTCCAAATATTTCAAGATCAGTCCGGATGAGACCTTACGACTGATTCAGGAGATGTATGAGAAGAAAATGCTGACCTATCCGCGAACCGATGCCAGGGTTCTGTCCACGGCGGTTTCCAGGGAGATTGGCAAGAACATAGCAGGCTTGAAGGGATTCCCACTGGTTTCGCAGATTGCAGAGCAGATTCTGCAGAGCGGCAGCTATCAGAAGATTGCATCCACCAAATATGTGAACGATAAACAGATCACGGATCACTATGCGATTATCCCTACCGGACAGGGGTTGAATAATTATGCATCCCTGAATGATGTCTCTAGGAAGATCTATGAGATTGTATGCAGGCGTTTCCTTTCGATTTTCCTGCCTCCGGCGGTGTATCAGAAGATTGCGCTGGAACTGGATTTTGCTTGTCCGGACGGAAAACACGAACGGTTCTATGCAAACTTTAAGGTTCTTGCGGAAGAGGGGTATCTATCGGTCGCAAAGTTTTCTTTTGCCAGAAAGAAAGAAGAACGGAAGGAAGAGACGGATACATCCGGGCAGAAACCCAATCGTTCTCCGGAGGATTCCGGAAAGTCCGACCGGGAAAATGAGGAACAGGAGATCGACTGCGATAATGGATTTTTTGAAGCACTCAGCGCACTGAAGAAGGGTCAGACAATACCGCTCGGAGATCTTGTGATCAAGGAGGGGGAGACCAGTCCGCCGAAGCGATACAACTCCGGTTCCATTATTCTGACCATGGAGAACGCAGGGCAGTTTATTGAAGACGAGGATCTGCGTGCGCAGATCAAGGGAAGCGGAATCGGAACCAGCGCAACCCGTGCTGAGATTCTGAAGAAGCTGTTTGGAAATAAATATCTGCATCTCAACCCCAAAACACAGATCATTACCCCGACGCTGCAGGGAGAGATGATCTATGATATTGTGAATGCAGCAATCAGACCGTTATTGGATCCTGCGCTGACCGCAAGCTGGGAGAGAGGTCTCACGATGGTGGCAGACGGCAGTATTACCGGTGAGGAATATATGGAGAAGCTGGACGGGTTCGTAAGACGCCGGACGGAGGCTGTGAAGAAGATCGGGAATGCCGGCGGAATCATGCCCCTGTTCCGGGAAGCAGCCCGATATTATCAGAAAGAAAACGGGAATCAGAAAGGGAAGCAGAAGGGAGAAACATCATGAGCATACCGGGTATTCAGGATTTGTATGATTTGCAGGAAACCGTTGCGGCAGATATTTTCCGGGGAATCACATATCCCTGGGAGGTGTTAGGCAGAATTAAGGAGTTTATCATAGAACTGGGCAATTCCCTGCCGGAGGAGAAGTTCGAGAAACGGGGGGAGAATATCTGGATTGCCCACAATGCAACCGTGGCACCCACAGCATACATCGGCGCCCCCTGTATTATCGATGAGGAGGCGGAGATCCGGCACGGTGCCTTTATCAGGGGCAGTGCGATTGTCGGCAAGCATGCAGTGGTTGGAAACTCCACAGAATTGAAGAATGTGATTCTGTTCAACGGTGTACAGGTTCCCCATTATAATTACGTCGGCGACAGTATCCTCGGATATAAGGCGCATATGGGAGCCGGTTCCATTACCTCTAACGTGAAGAGCGACAAAAGCCTCGTGGTTGTCAAGGGAGACGACCGGATAGAAACCGGACTCAAGAAATTCGGTGCCATGCTGGGGGACCATGTGGAGGTTGGATGTAACAGTGTATTGAATCCGGGAACCGTAATCGGACGGAATACCAATGTATATCCCCTGTCAAGTGTCCGTGGCGTGATTGCTGCCGACAGCATCTACAAGGATGCCGAACATATTGTATCCAAGATGTGGTTTGGCTGATCGGAAGATTTATGACATTGTATTAAAAAAAATGCTTTATTTTGACAGCATTTTATGGCATGATAATAATGATGGTTAAAAATAAGATCAGAAGTCTTATATTAACGAATAAGGATTTCATTTTGAAAGGAGTTTTCACATGATTTACTCAAAAGAAGTTGAAGAGATGTGTCCTGTAGCACAGGGTGTACATCACGGTTGTGCTCCGATTCCGGAGGAAGCAAAATGGGTACAGGCAAAAGAAGTTAAAGACATTTCAGGTTTCACACATGGTGTGGGCTGGTGTGCTCCCCAGCAGGGTGCCTGCAAGTTATCCCTGAATGTAAAAGAAGGTATCATTCAGGAGGCGCTTGTTGAGACAATCGGATGCTCCGGTATGACTCACTCTGCAGCTATGGCAGCTGAGATTCTTCCCGGCTTAACCGTTATGGAAGCATTGAACACGGACCTTGTTTGTGATGCTATCAATACAGCAATGAGAGAATTATTCCTTCAGATCGTTTACGGACGTACACAGAGTGCATTCTCTGAGGAAGGTCTTCCGGTAGGCGCAGGTCTTGAGGACCTTGGAAAAGGACTTCGTTCCCAGGTTGGTACCATGTACGGTACTCTTGCAAAGGGTCCCCGTTACCTGGAGATGGCAGAGGGTTATGTAACCGGTATCGCACTTGACGCAGAAGATCACATCATCGGTTACAAGTTCGTATCCCTTGGTAAGATGACTGACTTCATCAAGAAGGGTGACGATCCTACAACAGCTTACAACAAAGCATGTGGTCAGTATGGCCGTGTTGCTGATGCTGTGAAGATCATCGATCCCAGAACAGATAAAGAAGTACAGTAGGCGGAGAGAAAGGAGTCAAAACAATGGCATTATTTGAATCATATGAGAGAAGAATTGATAAGATCAATTCTGTATTAAACAGTTATGGTATCGCTTCCATCGAAGAAGCTGAGAAGATTACAAAGGACGCCGGACTTGATGTTTACGCTCAGGTAAAGGCAATCCAGCCTATCTGTTTCGAGAATGCATGCTGGGCATACACGGTAGGTGCAGCAATCGCAATTAAGAAAGGCTGCCG
>JAEDCX010000107.1 GCA_016293925.1 Lachnospiraceae bacterium
TTCTGTACAAACGGGTAGATGCAAAGCACCGGTACCGTTGTCAGGATAATTGTAGCGTATTTGATTGCTTCTGCAAACTGGTTTACCTGGTCGTTCTCTGCCGCCGCTGAGTTCAGCACGTTCGAGTTCGCAATCAGAATTGCTCTCATGATATTCTGGATCGGCAGCTTCTCATTATCTTTCAGATAAATGGATGCATTGAACCATGCATTCCAGTGACCTACTCCATAGTACAGAAGCAGCACGGCCAGCGTTGCCTTGATCAGCGGCACTACAATCCGGAACAGTATGATCACGTCATTGGCACCATCTATGTACGCCGACTCCTTCAGGGAATCCGGCACTGCCTCAATCGCCGTCTTACAGATAATCGAGTTATACACGCTCAGTGCTCCCGGCAGGATCAGGGCCCACAGAGAATTGTACAGTCCCAGGCTTCGGATATTCAAATAGGCCGGAATCATTCCGCCTGAGAAGAACATCGTAAACATAATCAGTCCCTGCAGAACCGGTTTGAACATCACTTTCTTGGATGCCATGAAATATCCCGCAAACAGTGTCAGCAGAATGTTCAGCGGCAGGGATACCGCCAGCACGATCAGGATGTTTTTGTATCCGGACGCCAGCAGCGGATGGGAGAACGCCAGCTTATACGCACCGGTCGTAACCTCGTGGGGCCACAGCATCAGGCCCGGATGGGATACCAGATAGGAGTTCGAGGTCAGGGATGCACATAATACATACCAGATCGGATACAGTGTCACCGCACACAGGAGCAAAAGGATCAGGGTATTCACTCCGGTAAAGACTTTGTCTCCTGTGGACGTCTTCATTTTTTTCGGTTTTACTTTTGCTTGCATAGATTCCTTTTCCCTCCTTATCAGAATAAGCCGGAGTCTGTCGCTCTCTTACTGATCGCGTTCGTGATCAGAAGGAAGCAGACATTGATCAACGTATTGAACAGACCGATGGCCGTTGACTTGGAATACATGGGATTACCGCTTCCGCCAAAGGACAGACGGTAGGTATAGGTTGAGATGACATCTGCTGTCTCGTAGGTAGAAGCATTGTACAGCAGCAGGATCTTCTCATATCCGACATTCAGAATATTTCCCATACGGAGAATGAACAGGATCATGATCGTCGGCACCAGTCCCGGCAGCGTGATATGGATCATCTGCTGCAGACGGTTTGCTCCGTCCACACGGGCTGCCTCATACTGCTCCTGGTCGATTCCGGAGAGCGCTGCCAGATAAATGATCGAGTTCCATCCGATTCCGGACCAGATATCCGACAACACATAGATCGTACGGAAATACTTCGGGTTTGCCAGATAGTTCTGCGCGGTTCCTCCGAACAATTGCGCAATCTGGGAAAACAGGCCGTCCTGCATACAGAAGGTCTTTAACAATCCACAGAGAACAACCATGGAAATAAAGTACGGCATGTAGGTGATGGTCTGTACGGTTCTCTTGAACTTGGAGTTTTTCACCTCATTGATCATCAGCGCCAGAAGGATCGGTGCCGGGAAGCCGAACAGAATCGTCAGGCCGCTGATCAGGAAGGTATTTTTGATCAGACGCCAGAAATACGGGTCTGTGAAGAAATTCAGGAACCATTTGTACCAGGGATTTGCCCAGGAGGAGCCATCGATTCCCCGGGTGATTTTAAAATCCTTGAATGCGATCACAAGGCCATACATCGGCTTATAGCAGAAAAGAGCCAGATACACAAGAACGGGAATCAGCATAATGTATTTCCACTTGTTCATGCTCCAGTCTTTCTGCAGCCGCTTTTTCAGGGGAACTTGTTTGCCCTTCTTTGCAACATCTGCTTTCATAAAGAGTTCTCCTTTCCGGATTACTTAGCAATTCGGCAGTGGAAAGCAGATGCTCCCCACTGCCGTCTTAAGCTGAATATCATATTGTACAACTTTTTGCAGTCACTGTCATATCATATCAGCCGCGGTAAATCAATTTGCAAACTATCTTTTACTTAACGCTCCAGATATCTGTCATAAGCTGCCTGACGAACTTCAAGAACAGCGGACAGATTATAGCTTTCCAGATCGTTCAGATAAGCCTCCCATACTGCATCATCATTAACATCTTTTGAACCTGTCAGGAATGCTGCATAATTCTCTGATACATAAGTCGGAATGTTTGCTGCAATCTCATCCAGTTTATCGGATTCTTCTACAGTGAAGCTTACACCTACCGGATATCTCCATCCGCTGGTCACTTCCAGATTCTTTGCCTCATCATCGTAGATGTAGTACCAGGTATCGTTTGCCTCGACTGCCACCTGACTGTTCTTCTGATACAGCAGGTTGGTTGCCTGAATACAACAACTTCCCCAGGTAGCACCGTTGTACTTGGTCATCGGATCGGTATCCGGATCATCTGTTACAAGGCTGGTGAACTGCGGAACACCGTTCTCATCATATTCCCAGGACTCTCCCTCGGTACCGTAGTTCCAGTACAGCATTCCTTCTTCGGTATATGCATAATTCAGAACTTCCATACATACCTTTAAGGTTTCCTCATCAGCAGTTGTTGTAATGACTGTTGTATGTTTGCCGATTCCCGGTCCTCCGAAAACGCAGGAAAGAGAGCCGTCATCTGCAGTCGGATAAGGAATTCCGATCCAGACAGCTTCCTTGCCGGCTGCTTCTGCTTCCTTGTTCCACAGATTTATCTGACCCATCGAAGTATAGGTAATTCCGCATTTGTCATTGTGAATCTTATCTTTGATTGTGGTATCATCCTCGGTCAGAATATCCTGATCAATCAGGCCTTCATCCCAGAGTTTGTTCAGCCAGCTGACATAATCACGCCACTCATCCTGAGCTGCTGCCAACTGCACTTTTCCATCTTTTACATACCATCCGTAATTTTGATTTACCTGATAGCTTCCGTAAGCGCCAAAGGCACCGCAAATGCCCATATCAATTATTCTGGTTGCAGATGCATCGAAGGTTGCACCGTATTTTTCATTGAATACACGGATGACATTTTCGAACTCAGAGATTGTCTTCGGGGCTTCCAGTCCGCACTCATCCAGCCAGTCCTTACGAACAACCGGACCTTCATAGGAATCGTTCCAGCCGCCGTCTTCGCGGAAGAAGCCAAAGGTATAATAGCGGCCCTGGTCATCCTTCATAGCCTTATCATATGCCGGATTGGTCTGAAGGAATGCATAATAATCGGGAGCATACTGCTGAATGTAATCGGTCAGATCCCAGATAATGCCGTCATCAATGTACTGAGATGCATTCTCCATGAAATATCCCTGCATGATATTCGGCAGACTTTCCGGATCTGCCAGCAGAGTATTTGTAAAGGTACTCGCATCAGCTCCTGTCGTCGGGAAGCTCCAGTCAATCGTTACGCCCACATTTTTTGCCAGTCCTACATGGAACGGAGACTCGGATGCATTCTTAAATTTTTCATGTAAAGTAATACCCTCCTGTGCATACCAGGAAATGCTGTCCACATCGGTCTGCA
>JAEDCX010000048.1 GCA_016293925.1 Lachnospiraceae bacterium
CCTCCACCTATGATCTGATGGGACATCCCGCAATCGGTGCGGAATACCGTGCCAGGCTGGAACAGTGGAAATGCTCTTCCGGCTCTGATTCCCTCTAGTCCAGCATCGTACCATAGATAATCTGCTTCATCAGGTGAATCGGTCTTTGGTCAACTCCTTCCGCCACCTGCTTGAGATAGATCATAATCAACCGGTTGGCAGGATCAATCAGAAAATGATTCCCGGTCCATCCGTCCCATCCGAATTCGCCCGGATATCCCGCATCCGCACCGGTCACATTCTTCAACACACGCATCAGACATCCGTATCCGTATCCCCGCACAGATTCCCAATCATAGGTTTTCGCCTGCTCCGGTGTCAGATGATCCGTGCGCATAAAACGAACCGCATGCTTACTCAGAATATGTCTGCCACAGTAAGAGCCCTCATGCAACAGCATCCCGGCAAATCTGGAATAATCCTCCATGGTAGACACCAGTCCTGCTCCTCCGATCTCGAATTCCGGTCGCTTCTCATACTGATATGCAACGCCCAGGTGCTGGATATCACAGGGTACAAGGTTTCCTTCCGCATTGCGGATATATTTCTTTGCAAAGCGTGCTCTTTTCTCCGCCGGAACCCAGAAATCCGTATCCACCATACCCAGCGGGTTGAAAATCTCCTCTTTCAGGTAATCCCCGTACCGCTTGCCGGTAATCACCTCAATCACACCGGCAACAATATCGGCGCTGGTTCCGTAATGCCAGCATTCACCCGGTTGACAGATCAGGGGCTGCTCGCCAATCCGGTTACACATTTCATAGGTGCTGAAAGCTTTGCCCTGCTCCACCCCGGCATAGAATGCATCGAATAATTCCTGCATGATCTCACCCGGTCCGGACTCCTGTCCCGGATATACCAGTCCGGAAGTCATCGTCAACAGGTCCAGAATCGTTGCTTCTCTCACCACCGGCTCCAATATGCCGTTCCTCCACACCTTCTGATTCCGAAAGCCCGGAAGATACCTGCTCACGGGATCATACAGATCCACCTGTCCCCTGTCATAGAGAATCATCAATGCCGCGGCAGTAATCGGTTTCGTCATACTGTACAGACGGAAAATCGTATCCGGACCCATCGGAATCCGTTCTTCCGCATCCGCATATCCGAATACGTTGTCATAGATCACCTCGTCTCTGTAAATCACCCGCAGAGCGCCGCCCTTCATAATGTCCTGCTCCACCTGCTGTTTCATCTGCTGATCCAGATAAGGATATTCTCTCATTCGATTCTGCTCTCCATCCGTTCATATCATGATATCCGCACCGGTGAATGGATTCTCCCTCACCGGTCATGCCGGATTCTTTGCGTTCCATTATACACGTGTCTGCCATTTTCCGCCACATATTTGACAAAATCCTCCCGAGGATTTATATTCATGTATCAGAAGAGAGAAGGACATCATCATGGAGAATCTTATATTCAGTCTGAACGCTACCATTCCGGTCTTCCTGCTGATGGTATTGGGATATATTCTGCGTCGTCTGCGGGTTGTGAATGAACCCTTTGTCAACACCCTGAACAGTTTCAATTACAAGATCACACTTCCGGTACTGTTATTCCGTGACATTGCGGAATCCGACTTCATGTCGGTCTGGGATACCACCTACGTGCTCTATTGTTTTCTGGTCACCCTCATCTGCATCATCATAATCTGGATCCTCACAACACTCTGTTACCGGAATCGCAGCCAGATTGGCGAATTCATCCAGGCATCCTATCGCAGCAGTGCCGCAGTATTGGGGATCGCCTTTATCCAGAATATCTACGGTAATTCCGGCATGGCACCGTTAATGATCATCGGCACCGTTCCGCTCTATAATGTGGCCGCGGTACTGATTCTGTCATTCACCGGGCCAACGGGTGGCAGACTAGACAAAAAAAGATTCCTTACATCTCTGCACGGAATCATAACCAATCCGATTATCATCGGTATTCTATTGGGAATGATCGCCAGTGCATCCGGCGTAGCCTTTCCCTTCATCGTGTCCAAAACGATCAACAACATATCAAGCCTTGCCACCCCCCTTGCCCTGATCGGTCTGGGTGCCGGCTTCGAGGGGCGTCGCGCATTGCAGCAAATACGGCCCACCATGATTTGTTCTGCCATCAAGCTTATCATCCAGCCATTGCTTTTCCTGCCCCTTGCCATCTACTTGGGCTTCACCCATGAGATGCTGGTTGCAGTGTTGATCATGCTGGGTGCTCCTACCACGGTAAGCTGTTACATCATGGCCAAAAATATGGGGCATGAAGGAACCCTTACCTCCAGTGTCGTGGTGGCAACCACATTCTTAAGTTCCGTCACCATTACGACATGGTTGTATGTATTAAAGGCAATGGGGCTGATCTGACCACCGCTCCACTGCCTCCCGTTGCCCAGATGATATGCGTTGCCTGTTTCATAGTATCTACAAGAACGTGGGATTCCGCATACTCAGCCATATCTCCATCGTTTCCCATCCCGACATATCCCGCAAACGCTGCACAACTGGATGGTTCGATAAAGATTCCGTCTCTCAGTTCCAGAATATTCATATAACGAAACAGCATTTCATCCGAAATCCTGTCCAAAGACCTCAGTTGTAATCCCCTGCATTATTTTCGGCAGTAGATCCGGCTGTTTCATCCGGCAAACTCCCTGAAAAGAGCATCCACGGCCAGTTCATATTCTCTTACCGTATTCGCCTTCTTGATCTTCTTCAGATACTTATCGGAATTCGGGAAATGATTTCCCAGATACACCCAGACTTCCTTCATCTTGTAGAGAATATTTCTATCCCCACCCTGTATACGATGATAATATTCCACAAACAGTTCCTCTACAAACGCGCGATAGGTTTCTGTGGAGGAAGGCATTTCCCCTCTTATTTCTCCCGGAAGATCCGGATTTGTCACAAGACCTCTCCCCAGCATGATACCATCCATGTCCGGAATCAGCGCCCGCAGCCTTTGCATGGATTCCCGCGACACAATATCCCCGTTGTAGCAGAGCGGCATTTTATTACCGAGACACTCCTTCGCCTGCAGGAATGTGTGTGGTCTGACAGGTTCCCGATAGAAATCCTTCTGCAGCCTGGCATGAATGATCAATTCCTTGATCGGAAACCGCCCGTAAACCTCCAGAATATCTTCCCACTCACTCTCTGAGAAGATTCCGATTCTGGTCTTCACGGAGATTGCCACCGGACACGCCGCAAATAGAGCATCCAGAAATCGGTTCAGTTCTCCGACGTCCGTCAGCATGCCGCTCCCCCGGTGCTTCGCCACAACCGTTCCGGAGGGACATCCAAGATTCAGATTCACTTCCTGATATCCGTACTCCTGCAGGGTCTTCGCTATCGTCAGGAATTCCTCCGGACGATTGGTCAGGATCTGCGGCACCACATCAAGTCCCTTGTTATGCTCGGGCAGAATATCCTCCCTCTCCCGATTGCTTAGATGAAAGGATGACAGGAAAGGCGTATAATACCGGTCAATGCCGCCAAAATATTTCGCATATGTCTGACGATAAATATAAGTTGTAAGCCCTTCCATGGGTGCCATATAGATCCTCATGCGCGATTCTCCTTCCCGGTTTTCTCCCTATTCCCGGCATACCTGTGACCCAAACAGCCGGCAGATCACTCTGTCGGCTGTCTATTCACACGTATGCTATTCTATTCCTTTACTGCCCGGATCATTTCATCGCTGCCCGGATTGCATCAAATAACTCGTCGTATGTCTCATATGCCGGGTACTGCGGATACTCTTTCCGGATCTGGTCTGTGGTACGGAACAGGAAGCCCGCCTTGCTTGCTTCAATCATTCCGAGATCGTTATGACTGTCTCCGCTTGCGATGGTATCGTATCCGATGGACTGCAATGCACGGACGGTTGTCAATTTTGATTTCTCACAACGCATCCGGAAACCTGTAATCTCACCATTCTCTGCCACTTTCAGGGAATTACAGAAAATCGTTGGATATCCAAGTTTCTTCATCAATGGTCCGGCAAACTGTTCAAATGTATCACTGATGATAATAACTTGAGAGAGTTCCCGGAGCTTGTCCAGGAATTCTCTGGCGCCCGGCATCGGATCAATGGTAGCGATAGTGTCCTGAATCTCTTTCAATCCGAGACCATGCTCCTTTAAGATACCGATTCTCCATTTCATCAGTTTATCGTAATCAGGCTCATCTCTGGTTGTTCTCTTTAACTCCGGGATTCCGCTTGCCTCTGCAAATGCAATCCAGATCTCCGGTACCAGTACGCCTTCCAGATCCAAACATGTAATATACATTCTTTTCTCCTCCATGTGTCAATTGCTAGGGACATTATAATATCTGTTGTCCAAATATACAACCATGATTCTTGCACTTGATCGCTTTCTACCAGGGTTTCTCATAATAGGAGCCATTCCCGTAGTAGTTCTCCGCATCCCCCATCTCTTCTTCCCGAGCCTCTGCTGCTTCCTCCTGCAGTTCCTGGAATTGCTGCTCAAGGGGATCCTGTTCCTGATCCTGGTTCTGATTCTGGTCCTGGTTCTGGTCCTGATCCTGATTCTGGTCCTGATTCTGGTCCTGATTCTGATCCTGTTGTTGCTGTTCCTGTTTTTTCTGTTCCTGTTGCTGCTGTAACTGATCCAGGATATTATACAGTTCCTGTGCCTCCTTGTCATGACCGCTTTCATGATCGGCATTGGCACAGCCGTCTTCCAGCAGAATATCCTTGGCCTCCTGAATCACACGGATATTCTCATCCAGTATCTGAATATCTTTGGACTCCGTATCCAGCGGAACAGTCAGCGCAAGTGCCCAGTTTACCCGGATATCACAGATTGCTTTCCGCGTCGGATGCTTCTTCAATGCTTTCTGATACTGTTCGATGGCCTGATCATAGAAGCCCTGCTTGTAATACAGATCTCCCTGATTAAACGGGGCAATGTATGGCTGGGTAAACCCAAGCCAGTCCAGATCGTTCCCCTCATAGATTCCCCTGTTATATTTTTTGATCATGTTCTCATTGGATACATAATTCACCAGCAGAACGAGCAGGAATATGGCACACAGGGTTCCGAATACCGCGAGTATTTTTTTCATATATCCTTATCCTTTCCGCTTATAATCGATCACTTCGCAGACCAGCAGCAGGGCAAGCGGTATCACGAAGAAATAATAAATATCCGAATATCCCCGGGAAACCTCCGTCGTTGTATCTGCTCTTGCGGCATCCCGGATATCCCGTAACAGTGAATCCAGCTGCGAATCACCCGTCATGTGATAGTACTCTACCCCAAGATCCGCTGCAATCCGCTCCAGATTGCTCTCATCGATCCGGGATACGGCATCAACATAAGGCCATTCGGACGTATCCTGAAGCAGAATTTCTCCTTCTCCGTTATAATCTTCCACATACATTTTGCCGCCCGTTTCGGTTCCGTACCCCAGAACGGCACCGCCGTCCACATAGGAATCCATGGAGCGAAAAGATTCCAGCGAATCCTTCCCGGTAATCTCGCCGTCACTGAAAAAGAATACGACCACTTTGCCGTCACCCCGGTTGAACGCAGTCTGCAGAACGCCTTCCATTGTCTGTCTGCATACATTCAGGGAAGTACCCTGCGCGTAGGTAACCTCCACCGGTTTCATGGCATTGATCACATTCATTACATGTCTGCCGTTATCAGTATAGGGAGACAGATATTTGGCCTTATTATCGAAAGAAATGACTGCAAATCTGGCACCCCGCAGTTCTTCCACAATATGCTCACAATCCCTTCGTACCCCCACCATACGCTCCTGTTGTCCATCGTAATCCCGTGCCTTCATGCTGAGCGTATCGTCGATGACAAACAGAACATAAGTATCCAGTTTCCGGGACTGCACTTCCACCTTACCGTTTGGAAGCATGATTCTCAGATTAATCACAAATAATAATATGACTATGATGATCTGCCTAATATACGGGACAATTCCCCGGCGTTTCAATGCCAGAAGCCCGCAGCAGATGATTGCCATCAGCCATATCGGAATTATCGGTTTGATGATCATGTCACACACCCGCCTATCGTTTCGTCAATTTGATACATGCAAACATTGCGGTAATACAGCACAGCAATATTACGAACGGTGTCTGCACCTTCTCCTCTTTGGTAATCTCATAATCCACATCAATCAAGGATGCACTGGCTTTCTCAATCTCACTGACGATCTGCCCGAACGTTCCGGATTCCTCCTCCAGATAGAACTGTCCGCCGGTTTTCTCCACAGCTGCCTTCATGGATTCCATATCGTAGTCATACATTTCTTTCGTTCCAACGCCGTAAACCGTGATTTCCTTTTTCTTACAGATATCAGCGGCAACATCCAACGTTACGATCGGATTGCCCTCCAGACAGTTGTCCGTGGAGAAGATGATGATTCTGCTGCGATCCTCCTCCGCATCGGTAAAATCATATGCACAGCCCGCCAGTCCGTCACCGATCAGGGAACTTCCCCGCAGTTCGTTGCCCACCAGTGTTCCGGCAGATATGTATTCGTACTTATAGTACCAGTCGTCCGGCAGATTCCAGGTCCAGAAGGCTCCATTCTCATAGTCCAGATAATTCAACCGCATCATCAGGCATTCTTCAATGAGATCCAATTGCTCGATCACATACTCATAATCATCCGTCAGCGGCGTCAACAATACGGGGGACGTATTGAAGATCACAATACCGAACCGCTCTCCCTCCAGATTCCTGACGGTATCCTTCAATTTCTCGACCAGATGGGCGTTCAGGTTATCCACCGAGGTGGAAATATCCAGACACAGCATAATATCCCTGCTGTAGCTTGCGCGGTTGGTAACCTTCGTCCTGTACGGTCTTGCAATCATAAACGAGGATACCAGAATACCCAGCATACAGAATGCCACCATCGCAACCGTCATGATTCTGAACAGTATCATTCTTTTCTGAAAATATTGATTGTTCTCGGAATAAATGGTATTTGCTATCTTCTTGCCACCCCGGTATCGTTTCTTTCTCCGAAACCGGATGAGAAGAAGGAGCAACAACAATACATCCACCCCTATTCCGATATATACAACAAATTGATATCTTAATTCCATCTCTCAATAACCCACTTTGTTTTCGCCAGCGATGCAATCACGTTGCTTTCGGTTCTCCTGGCAAACTCCGGTGCAAGATATTCACCGATTAACTGTTCCAGCATTGGCATGTTCAGTTTCCTGATATCCGCCAGCGTACAGTTCTGGACCCTGATTCCCGTCATCTCATATACGAATTTCCTGACACAGGTACTCATCTTCTGATACGCGGCGCGGATCGTAATCTTCTGTCCGTAAACACTGCTCTCCAATGCGTTCAGCTCCGAGATATATTTCCCTTTGATTGCCAATACTTCCTGATAGGTTCTGATATGTGGTACCGTTGTCTTTTTCGGCCTGTTCCTGAGCGCACGGATCACCCTCGGCAACAGGAAATAAGCAATAACCGCTGCAACTGCCAGTGACAATACCACAATGGGCCATACCGCGTATGACATCGGCTTCTGCAATTCAAATGATTGTAAATCAACTGCCGGTTCCATTCTTACCTCTTTTCAATCTTATGCTTGTTCAGCAGCTCAATAATCTTCACATCCAGCTCCTCCGTATGGTCAATCGTGGAGGATGCAATTCCCAACCGCTTCAGTTTCTCAGCCGCCTGACGGTTCACTTCCATTCTGCGCTCCCGTTCCATTCGTGCCATTTTCTTATCCCTTGTGAAGAATGCGGGAAGATATTCATTCCGGTCCATATCGAAAACTGCCTGTCCGGCCGATGTAGCATCCGAAATATTGATGACGAGTACATCATGCATGATCAGCAGTCTTTTCAGCGTGGTTTCCGAAATCCTGCGGATTCCTTCAATATCTGTCACAATAATCAGAATCATCCGTCTCCGGAAATGATGAATCACATATTCCAGCGGAGTATTGATATCCGAATGATTCTCCATTGTTACATCCCGGTCGTAGTGTGCCAGAATATTCTCCACATTCATCAATCCCGTCTGAAACGGATAATGCTGTACGGATTCTCTGGTTGCATAGGTAGCGCTGACATAATCACCGTTTCCGCTGACCAGATACGCCAGTGTCCCCGCACTCATCAATGCAACTTCCTTTTTCTCCTGTTCCTCATTGGCATTGGCGAGCATTCTGCGGTTGGTATCCAGAATCAGCATGACATTATGCTTTTTCTCCGCAATATACTGTCTGATCAACAGTTTCTGACTGCGGGCCGATGCTTTCCAGTCGATATCCTTCACATCATCCCCGACCACATATTCCCGCAGTTCATCGAAGTTCATACTTCTGCCCTTATAGATCGAACGATAGGAACCATCCAGCAGTCTTGACGTTGCCCGGTTTGTATGTATTGTTTTATACCGTTTCAGACTCTTCTGAATCTTCTGAATATAATTCAATCTCATGGGGTCTTAACCGCTCCTATAATCGCGTCAACAATTGTTTCCTCATTGATTCCGTCGGCCATGGCTGCGAAATTCAACATGATTCTGTGTCCCATTACGGAATACCGCATGCTCTTCACATCATCGGGAATACAATATCCCCGTCCGTTAAACAGTGCGACTGCCTTTGCAACCTGCATAAATGTAATGGCGGCACGGGTACTGGACCCCATGGCCACATATTGTGCCAGTTCCGGCGGCAGAATCTGATCCGTGAATCTGGATGCCTGCACGATATCCACGATATATTGCTTGATGGACGGATCCATATATACCCGTTTACACAGATTCTGCAGAAAAACAACATCCTCTATCGTGGCGACAGAATGACTCTCTTTGAGTACCTCCGACTCAATCCGGTTCAAAATCTCCATCTCGGAAGCGGTATCCGGATAATTCAGTTTCACTTTCAGAAGGAACCTGTCCAGCTGTGCCTCGGACAATACATAGGTTCCCTCCTGTTCGATGGGATTCTGTGTTGCAATGACACAGAATACTTCCGGCAGTTTATAGGTCTGACCGCCGATACTGACCTCATGCTCCTGCATTGCCTCCAGCATGGCGCTCTGCGTCTTTGCACTGGACCGGTTAATCTCATCCAGGAGTACAAAGTTCGCAAATACCGGTCCCAGTTTGGTATCAAATGTATTGGTGGACATATTGAATGTCTGGGTACCAACGATATCGCTCGGAATCAGGTCGGGTGTACACTGGATTCTGGAAAAGGAACCGGCCACCGCCTCGGTCAGCACCCTTGCCGCCGTCGTCTTGGCAAGTCCCGGAACGGACTCTAACAGGATATGTCCGTTGGTCATCATCGCCACCAGAATTGCAAATCCCAGATACGGCTGCCCCACCACCTTACTGTTGTAGTAGTCCATCATCTCATGAATGATCCCTACCGCTTTCTGTAATTCCTCTGTCGAAATGTCTGTCTGTTTCTGCATATTCTTCCTCATTTCTGCGTTTGATCGGCGGTATGTACGCCACTCTACGCCCTTTATTTCTGAGAACACAAAAAATGCAGTGCGATCCTCATCACGTCCTGCATTTTGTGAATCTGTCTTTACGCTATCGTCCGGTCATGGCAAAGAAGGTCTCACACACCTGCGTCCATTCTGCATAATCCGGGTCACTTCTGTGATCTGCAAGTTGGAACTCACCTGCAAGGTATCCTGCCAGATATTCGGATACCTTCACCGCGCCAACGTAATTCAAATGGTTTCCCGCATCCTTCGTATCCTTCCTCCAGTCAATCCCCAGCTGATCCGTCATCAGATTCAGATCACAGTAGGTAAGTCCGTTCCTGTCCGCATACGAAGCAACCGCATTGTGCTTCTCATAGTTCCAGCACACGGGAGACGGCGCACTAACCAACATCAGCTCCACACCCTTCTCGCGGCACAGGGAAATAATACGATCCAGATACTCTTCCGCGCCCTTCGCAAAGGCTTCCTCGGAATCGGTAGGAATCATGTAATCCCCTTTCGTGTACGGCTTCGTGGTGTCGCGGAACCGGAAGCCCTTATGCTGCGCCTGAGCCGCAAAGTCATTTTTGCGGTTCATGGTGGCAATACAGAAGGTCTTCCAACGGGAATGATATTTCAGAACAGGAAAAACCCGCTGGGACATTCTCTGGTACGCATCATCCGCTTCCACCTCAGCCCCTGCATAACGATACAGATTGTTGGTCTCCAGTACAACTGCTTTCGGTGACTGTGACCGAAATACATTCTCCAGAAACGCATAGGTATCACACAGTCTCTGGGCAGATACGCCGCCCACATAGGAAGTGAAGCCTGCTTTTTCAAACATAACCATCGGGCAGAACGTGGCATACGCCTCACTGTCCCCGATAAAAACAACATCAATGGTGTTGTCCGTTTCTGCATCATACAGGGCCATCATCTTCTCCAGCGATACCACATCGTAGACCTGTTCCCGCTTCGGTTTCAGGAATCTTGACAACAGAACCAGAATACCAGCCAGTCCTCCCATAAACAACAGTATTTTCAATGCCTCTTGACATCTGCTCCTTGTACTCTTTTTCATCTCAAACCTCTGTCTAATATCCGGCATAAATCATCGCAACCGAATCGTATCCCGCACCATATGCCCCGAACAGAACAACAAAAACAACCACGGCATACCAGAAAACCCATCTTGCAGGAAGTACCCAGCGGTCGATGGCTTCCCGCACATCGACGCCCTTCTCTTTCAGTGCCCCAACAACCGTCACCGCAAGAATACCGATTCCGGCCACAATCAGTTCAAATTGATCCATCCCCAGGTAAATTATCTGCTGAATCAGATTCGAAATATGGAAATTCGTAACGATGGAATGCAGCATCTCAAATCCCATTCCAACCGTCTCTGCCCGGAAAAACAATTCACCGATGTTCACAATCACAAACAGTTTGATCACCCGGAATATGGTATATCCCCTGCTCTTCCGATTGATATGTAATCTGGCAGCCAGCTTCTGTACCGGTTCCTCGGTGATGTTTTCCAGGAAAATGATCACAAAATAATACATCCCGTAGAATAGGTAGGTCCATCTGGCACCGTGCCACAATCCATTGCTGCTCCACACGCAGAACAAGGCAACGGTGGGTGCAACAAACTTGCTGACGCCTTTTCCGAATTTATTCTTGCATTTCTTGGCAAGGTTCTTGACCGGTTTCGCCAGGGAAACCGGATAGAAGATATAATCCTTGAACCATGTTCCCAGTGTAATATGCCAGCGATGCCAGAAATCGGAAGCATCCTTGGCCAGGAAAGGCTGTTTGAAGTTCTCCGGAAGTTTGATTCCGAAAATCTCTGCGCTACCGATCACCATATCCATACAGCCCGAGAATTCCATATATAACTGGGTGGTATACATCAGGACACCATATAACAGAATCGCCCCATCATAACTCTGATAATCCCCAAAGGTTGTTGAAACAACGGCTGCCACACGGTCTGCCACAACCATTTTCTTGAACAGCCCCCAGAGAATTCTCTGGTAGCCGTGCACCACGTTCATATACTGCAGGCTTTTCCCTGCATACAGTTCTTCAGCCACCTCGCTGAATCGGGAGATCGGTCCCTCCATGATCTGGGGAAAAAAGCTTAAGTACAGCATAATTTTGGCGGGATTATGCTCCGCCGCAAGTTTCCCCCGGTATACATCCGTCAGATACGAGATGATCTGTAACGTATAATAGGACAACCCGATGGGAATCAGGAATCTGACCGGTGTAAACGTTACGTCTGCGCCCCACCTATTCCACAGCTCCACCAGCTCTCCGGCGAAGAAATTGAAATATTTCACCACGAGTAACACTGCCAGAAACAGACAGACACCCAATGCCAATACTTTTCTTTTTTGCTTCGTAATCTCTTTGGGAGTTCCCTCTGCCTTTCGTTCCACCCGCTCCAGCCACAGCCCCATTCCGTAGGTTACCATGGACGCACCGATCAGGTAGAATACCAGAAATCCACTGAACAGGAAATACATCGTGTAATCCGCGGCCAGCATGACAAGAAACCGGAATCTCTTCGGAATCACCTGGTACACCACCATAACGATGGGCAGGAAAAGAGCAAAATACGATAACAGATGGTAGCTCATTATTCCTCGCCTCTCAGACGGCAGATCATCTTCCACAGACTGGCTGCAGAATTAAAATTCTCAGGCACCAGTTCAGCCGGTGACACTTCGATATCAAATGCATCCTCCATCTCAGATACAAGGCTTAAGATTCCAAAGGAATCCAGAATATGATCGTCCACCAGGGTGGTGCAGTTCTCGTAATCCACTCCCGGCGCAATTTCCTCCAGTATTTCCAGTAATTCTTCCATTGTTTATTCTCCTTTCATCTTACTGTTCCAGATATCGGTCCGCATCATCGGGCGAACCAGTTCTAATTGCTGTTTCTCACACAGATATACCTGCGGCAGTTCACGGCTCAGAAACAACGCCATGCCTTCCGTCACCGAATATGCTCCGCATCTTGCAAAAATCAATCTGTCTCCCACCGACAACCGGGGCAATTCTATCTGTCTGGTAAGCACGTCATTGGTGGTGCAGAGTGACCCGCACAGATTGTACTTCACCGACTCACCGGCTAATTCCCTGCCATTCGTGTCGGTTGTATCGATAAATGGGTGTTTCATTCCCATCATCTGTCCGAAATAATTGATCTGATGGATTCCTCCGTCCAGAATCGCAAAATACTCCCCCTCGGTGCACTTTACATCAACGACTTCGGTCATATAGTATCCACACATGGATGCCAGGAATCGTCCCATCTCCAGAACCACTCCCCGGAATCCCTCAAGTTCCCGCAACAGTTCCTTCAATGCATCCAGCTGTTCCATGGGAGAGATCTCTTCCTCTCCTTCAAAATAGCTGACCTGAAGGCCGGGACCATACTCCAACTCCAGTCCTTCTATCCCCAGCTCCTCCCGTAGTTCTTCCGCAAAATCGGACAAGGCTTTCAGTTCCTTCGCAATCTTCGATATCTTCTTCTGCGTGCCGGAGTAATAATGCAACCCCCGAAGAGTAAGAACATCCGATGACATGACGTTTCTTGCAATCTGCTTCCAGACGGTCCGGTCCACGCCAAACTGATTGCCGGAAGACAGCCGGATATCCACCTGCAAAGCAAAACCATGCTTCCTTGCGCAGGATTCCAGTATTTCGTAATGCTGCATGGATTCAATGGTATATACCCCGCGTCCTGCTGCCGCAGTCACGATGCGCTCCATGCTTTCTTTTGTTTTATTCACGCCGGAAACAACGATCATTCCGGGATCAATTCCCTCCGCAAGACAGATCTCATATTCTCCCGGGGAACAAACCTCCAGACGATCCGCCACCGTACTCATAAACAGGGCGATAAAAGGATTGGCCTTCATCGCATAACAGAACTCCGTCTTATGGTCCAATCTGCTTCTGATCAGTTCCGTTCTCTCCCTGACCGCATCCAGATCAAACACATAGGATGGGGATCCGATCTGCCGACAGATCTTCCGCAATGCTTCTCTATCCATGATACGCTCCTTGTATGTAGGCCTGTTTCATTTTCTTCCGGTCTGTCTTACCATTCTTGGTCAGCGGAAGACTGTCTGTCCGGATCCATTTGTTCGGCACCATGAACTCCGGCACCTTCTGTTTCATCCCGTCGATCAGGGAACGTTTCTCACCATCTCCCACATAACAGGCAATGATCTTATTCTTCTCATCGTCAAAGAAAACGCAGGCCTGATCCACACCGGGAAGCGCATTCACCAATGTCTCAATCTCTTCCAGTTCGATCCGGTGTCCCATATGCTTGATCTGGAAATCCATTCTTCCTGAGAAGAACATCTCCCCATTATCGTCATAATATGCATTGTCTCCGGTTCGGTAGATCCGTTCCGGGTAATCCTGATTCAGCGGATTCTGGGTAAAACTCCTGGCCGTTGCTTCCGGATTCCTGTAATATCCCAGTGCAAGGGTCGTTCCCGCCACGCAGATCTGTCCCTGCTTACCGGGCTCTGTCACCGGTTTGTCCTCCTCGTCCAACAAGAATACCTTCTCATTGGCAAACGCACGACCAAGCGGAAGTTTCTCATCCTCCCGGTACTCCCTGTCAAGAATGTAATACATACAGTTACAGGTAATCTCCGTCGGTCCATACAGGTTGATGAATGTGGCATCCGGATATACCCCCCGCCAGATATTCAACTGTTTGATCGGCATCTGCTCTCCGCTGAACATAACCATTCTGATCTGTTCCGGAATCTTATATTGAAACCCGTGCATTCTGCTGACGAGACACATGGCCGACACGGCCCAGATCAGCACCGTTACCTGATTCTCACACAACCTATCCAGCACCGCCATCGGAAACATAAAACATGACTTCGGGATGATAACCAGAGTCGCGCCTGTTTTCAGGCAGGAATAGATATCCTTCACAGACACATCAAAATCAAAGGGTGCCTGATTTGCAATTACATCATCCTCCCGGATACCGGTAGTCAGAACAAACTGTTCAATGAAATCAATCACCGCTCCATGACTGACCAGAACCCCCTTGGGTGTTCCCGTAGAACCGGATGTGAAATTACAATACAACGGGTCCGTATCGGTTGCCCGGTCGCGAATGGCCTGCAGAACATCCTCGCTCACTGCGTCTGTCACCGTATTCACATCCCACACAACTCCGTCATAGGCCAGTCCATCCAGTTTCTCCCTGTAATCCGGAGTGGTCAGAATCATCTTCGGGGCCAGAATATCCAAAATCTGTTCCAGTCTCTCCTTCGGGAAATCCGGATCCAGCAGGGTATAGAAACAGCCCGCATAGGTGATTCCCAGAAAAGAGGCAAGCGCGATTACACTCTTCTCCATGAAAACCACAACCGAAGTTCTGACCTCCGTATGGGCTGCAACCTCTGTTCCGATCGCTTTTGCTCTCTTCATCAGCTCCGCATAGGTGCAGGATTGATGGTCATCCTTGACTGCCACCTTCCCTGGCATCTCAAGTGCTCTTTTTTCCAAATATGATAAAACGTTAATCATCTTGCCCTTACTTCAATTCATCCTAATTATTAGTCATAGACCAACAACAATACTATAATACGATACTTACATCCACGTCAACTTGATACATAAAAAATTAAAAAAATATAAAAAAAGCAGAAACTTTTTCTTTCTGCTTTTTTCAGGTCTCCCTGTCTTCCATATATGCCACATTCCGTTTCGGATCCGTTATTTCAGCGTCTCGCTGTGATTCAACACAGCGGCGTTATAGAGGAAGAGCACATCCTGATCGTCAAACGTCACGAACCGTCCCAGCATCGCCGGCACAATATACCGGATGTCAATCAGCGTAATCTTCCGATATCCTTCCACCAGCAGCGGTGCCAGACTGCTTCCGAAGGAATCCCGGAAAACAATCAGCTCCTTATCGGTGGAAGCCCGTTCATTCTCAATCGTCAGCAGGGATTTGGGACCTCCCAGAAAAATCTCATACGGGTCATCTCCCTCCGCTCTTTGCAGCGTATATACGTCCGTCTCCCGATTCGTTTCATAATCGAATACAACTGCCTGCTCCAATACATCATTGGTCAGATATCGGATCGTATCCGGTTCCATGGACTGATTGACCAGATTGTAATAATATCCGTAGAACGGCTGCGGAATCGTCCGTGTCTCGTAGGCGGAGGACAAAGAGACACCCATCTGCTGCCCCAGCACTTCCGCAACCTGCAGAATATTCTCCTGCCTCCAGTGGGTATCCGTATAGTAATAGTCCCGGCAATCCAGATACGGAAAAAGATCAATGTAGGAAGCATATTCCATGGAAGCCTGCATCTGCTCCGCCAGCTTTGCATAATCCATAGTAAGATAGCCGTTTGGTTTCGCAAGAAAATAGTTTTTGTCCGGTATAATCGACAGATAAATGTTCACATCGGTATCTGCCAGATATTTGTCATACAGGAAACGGAACCGTTCTGCCGCATATGCTATGGATTCCTCATTCAGCCTGCTTTCCACCGCGGCCGCATATCCGTCTGCCACATAATAATCTGCATTTTTCTGGAATAAAACTTTCTCCGTGATATCGTTTTTCAAGCCCAGAAAGGTATCTCTCATCGGAAACTGATCCAGCACATATTCCTCAAAGGCATTCATATATTTGCCGCTGATCAGACTGTCCCAGGACAATTCCGGTGCCTGTGCCAGCTCCCGGCGTTCACTGACGGATATCTCCTGATCCTTCAGAATCACGCTCCAGAGTCCGAATCCGCCCAGGAAGGCAGCTACCAATATGACAAGAATTCTGTTTTTCCATTTCATCATCGTCATCCCTCCATATCAGAATCGGAAATACAGGAACGGATTGAAGGAACCGCCGATGAGAAAGGCCGTACACATCACCACGATCGCCAGTAGAACCACAGGCTCCAGAATACAGTTCCATTTCTCACCCGCCCGGGTCTTCCACACCCGATTCACCAGGTATTTCGGAAGCGGCGTCGCACCGATCAGACCAATGACCAGAATCACTGTATAGCTTTTCAGATAATACATTGTCTCATAGGTAACAAGCGGAAGTTCTGCACCGCCAAACAATGCCCGGATATTGCCGAACGCAAGAGACAGTTCCGCGGAATCGAAGATCACGAAGCTGACAACGGTCAGCAGTATCACGTAAATATGCTTCCACACATGGGATCTCTTCAGATAACGCAGCAGGAACAATTTCTCCAGTACCAGGAACAGGGCAAAGAACAATCCCCAGAGAATGAAATTCCATGATGCGCCATGCCAGAATCCCGTGGCCATCCATACAATCAGAATATTGAACATCCAGTGGATCGTACCGACGCGGTTGCCCCCCAGGGGAATATACAGATAATCTCTGAACCAGGTTCCCAGAGACATATGCCATCTCCTCCAGAATTCCGTAATACTGCCTGCGATAAAGGGATAATTGAAGTTCTCCGGGAAATGAAAGCCCAGAATCAGACCAAGCCCCACCGCCATATCACTGTATCCGGAGAAATCATAATAAATCTGCAGGGAGCAGGCAATCGCATACATCCACAGGAAAAGAACAGAGTTCTCCCCGGTGGCTTTGTTTATTTCAACCAATTCTCCCAGCACATTGGCAATCAGTATTTTTTTCCCAAGTCCCAGGACAAAACGTCTGACGCCCTGCGCCACAGCGCTCATCTCATAGGTTCGTTCCGTCAGCTGCCGCTCCAGATCCGTATACCGCACAATCGGTCCCGCAATCAACTGGGGAAACATGGAAATATAGGTCGCGAGGTTTACATAATTCTTCTGTGCTTTTGCATCTGCCCGATAGACATCGATCACATAACTCATAATCTGAAACGTATAGAAGCTGATACCGACAGGAAGCGTTACACGAAGCAACGGGATACTCAGTCCCGTCACGGTGTTGAAATTACTGATAAAGAAGTCCGCATACTTGAAATAGCCCAGCATGCCCAACGAGAATACCACAGACAGCGCCAGTGCAATTCTGGCTCCCATCCTTCCCCGATACCGTTCCACCAGACGTCCTGCCACATATCCCTGTGTAACGGAAAAAAGCATGAAGAGAACATATTTCGGTTCTCCCCATGCATAGAAAACGAGGCTCGCGAAAAGCAACACTCCGTTTCTGAGCCTCTTCGGCATCATATAATATACGAGTATCACGATCGGTATGAAATAAAACAAAAACGTTATGCTCGAAAATAACATATATGCCCTCCGGTTCTTCGGATACCATTGCCGAGATTATTCTTCAAAAGTATCCCCAATATTGCCTTCAAATGCCAGGACAGCGCCCGGATAAGTAGCTTCTAAATGTCCTTTGAATACAGACGTTGTGCTGTCATGTCCGAAGAACGAAACAACATACTGATCAATCTTGTAGATGAACAGTTTCTCAGGCATACCGCACATCCAATGCCTGTCCATAATATTCTGCTGCAGTCCTTCCACCACCTGATCCACATTGGCAGCGTCTGTTACGTGAAATGCACCTGCAGTAAAGGTATTGGCATTCATCATGTGTACAAGAGAAGCTGCATCATCCAGCAGTTCTACACAATCTGCCGGAATACCCAGAACGGAATCCATTGCCTCTGCATCCTCCAGACCAAATCTGCCGGCTTCATCCATTACCGCATTTTCTTCATTGAAATCGCCGCCTGCAGTTGCGAATCTGTCTTCCTCTGCATACTGGCTCCATACCGCATTCAGAAGATCAATGGGATTCTCCACATCGACTGTCTGATCCGCATCCGTCTTGTCATCCGTCTGATCCTTGTCGGCATCCGCGTCGGTATCGTCGTTATCCGTGCTATCCGCGTCTGTCTGGTCCTGTGTCTGATTCGTATTATTATCAGAAGAACCATTCTCTTTCTTCTTGCCGCACCCGACTACCGTCAAGGTAAGCGTAAGTGCCAGTAACATGTAAACGATTTTTTTCTTCATAAAATAATCTCCTCTTTGCTTATTTACTTGTGACAGTATATATCATACCGTATCTGTATGTTTTTCGCAACCCAACAGACATTTTTAACAAAATTTACAAATTAGGTATGGTATTTTTTCTGATTTACTATAAAATAGAAATGATAATGTTTTATGAAGGAGAAACCTATGCCAAAGAGAGAAGACATCAACAAAGTATTGATCATTGGTTCCGGTCCGATCATCATCGGTCAGGCATGCGAATTCGACTATTCCGGAACACAGGCCTGTAAAGCGCTGCGCAAATTGGGCTATGAGATTGTTCTGGTTAATTCCAATCCCGCTACCATTATGACAGATCCGGAAACCGCAGATGTGACTTATATTGAGCCACTGAATGTGAAGAGACTGGAGCAGATCATCGCCAAAGAAAGACCTGATGCCCTTCTGCCCAATCTGGGCGGACAGTCCGGTCTGAACCTCTGTGCTGAGCTTGCCAAAGAAGGAATCCTGGATAAATACAATGTGAAAGTAATCGGAGTTCAGGTGGATGCCATTGAACGCGGTGAGGATCGTATCGAGTTTAAGAAATCCATGAATGCCATCGGTATTGAGATGGCGAGAAGTGAAGTGTCCTATAGCGTAGACGAAGCACTGGCCATTGCCGATAAGCTGGGCTATCCTGTTGTACTCCGCCCCGCATACACCATGGGCGGTGCCGGCGGCGGTCTTGTCTACAACCGCGAAGAATTGAAAACCGTATGTGCCCGTGGTCTTCAGGCCAGTCTTGTCGGACAGGTTCTGGTAGAAGAATCGATCCTTGGCTGGGAAG
>JAEDCX010000049.1 GCA_016293925.1 Lachnospiraceae bacterium
GAACTTGCAGAATTAAACCTTAAGGCAACCGAGAATCTTGGAAACAACGATACCCATACCCATAAGGGATGGTGTAAGATGCACAAGCATCCGGAACTGGGAATCTGCACCTGTGGTGCGGACGCCGAGATCGAAGATTCTTTGAGCTAATCCGACGGAATACGACAACACGGCGTATCCTTTCGCTTCATGCGATAGGATACGCTTTTTTCGTGTTGTGCCCAAGGGCGCACTTTTTCTTTTCTGCCTACTCCCGGAGCAGATCCACCACATACTCCAGTTCGTAGTCCGCATCCTCCCGGAAGATGCGCAGGACTGCCTCTTCCGTGATGGGGATATACCGGTCCAGAACCATTCTCGACTCGCGGTCTGCCCGTGTATCATTGTTCGGCCCCTCCTGCTGCGACAGACTGAACACGGACGGATAACGTAACAGGAAATCCGAATTCGGCGTCACACAGATTGCGGTAGGATTCTGATCAATCCCATTGGTCACTGTCATACCAACCACCTGAACATTCGGACACTCCCCCAGCAGGGAGGCCAGACGATCCCCCGCACTCAGGCACTCGGAATTCACCAGCAGCACCACCGGAAGCTCCTTCCACTTCCCGTTTCCGTTGACCCAGTGCTCCTGCGTGGTTATATATTCCCCATCTATATACTCCCCGAATCCATAATTGTAGAGTTTCTCATCGGTAAAAAGAGTAGCCACGGCACCGCTGATATCGTCAGAGCCTCCCCGGTTGTTCCTCACATCAATCACAAGACTGGTCATTCCCGCATTCCGGAGTGCGACCAGTTTCCGGTCCAGCATATCGGTCACCTTCTCATAGTGACCGGTTACCATGGCCACCGCATCCGAAATCACATGATAGGACTCCCGTTCGATCCGCAGATAACCGATGTCCGAAGTCAGCATCCGTGTGTAATAATTTCCATTTCTCGCATCCTCCGGTGCAAGGGTCGATACTCTGTAGAACCGATCCAGTGTATTCTCCAGACGTTCCTGATAGCTTCCCATACTGTTTAATGCTACACTTCGTTCCATGCCTTCCGCATCCAGATATGTGACCGTTACCGTTTCACCACCCCGTCCGGCCAGAAAAACGGCCTTGACCCGATCTTCATTTTCTTTTACCGAGAACCCATAATCCGGATAAATACACTGTACTTCCGCGGCGGCCTCCTCCACCGGCACTCCGTTCCATCGTAGAATTCTGGTTCCGTCCTGAATGCCGGCACGGTATGCCGCACTGTTCCTGTCCGTCATGATTGCCACAGTTTCTCCGGAATCCAATGTAAACATCGCAAATCCGTGATCGTATCCCGCCAGGCGTTCCCGTCCCTGCCGCTCCGCTTCCCGGCCTCTGTCCGTGTTTGCCGTCAGAATCAGGTGCCAGTCGTAGAAATAATAACGGTATTCGCAAAGCGCCATATAGAACGCCACTGCATCATCCTGCTCATCCGCCGCCTGCATTTGGGGCATCATTCTCTCCTCCAACGCCTCATAGTCAATCTCTTTCCAGTCATTCAGACAGTAATGCTCACGCATTTCGGCGAGAATGCCACGCATGGCGTCTTCATAGTTGCATCGCGAGAAATTGCCGATGGTCACATTCCCGTTGGCAGATTGGAATACCCCGATCGCCATTCCCACAACCGCCAGGGCAATCACAACACCTCCCGCCAGCGCAATCTTCTGATCTCTTCCATACCGGAATTGCAGAATGGCCAGCGCAATCGCAGCACAGTAAATCGGTGCATAGAACCTCAGATTCAGTTCTGCCGATCCCTTAAAATAACACATTGCAAAATGAATGATACACAGCAACAAAGGCGCCAGACACAGCAGGCGCCAAATTGTCATATTCATTTCCTTTCGCAGCATTACGGTTCTGGCAACCAACATCGCAACCGACCATAGGATGACGAACAATCCCAGTATCAGCCGCACCTTATCCTGTGCCAGAATACAATATTTGATCACTGCCATATTGACACTTCTCCCCGGTTCTTTATACTCTGCACTGTTTATCCTTCCGGTTTCCGATCTTCGATCAGCGGTTCCGTCCCGGTACCTTCCAGAACCGGTATCTTCTCCGGCCCGACGACTTTGAACTCCAGGAACACCTTGAACAAATCTCCCTCCAGATCCAGTCTTATTTCTCCATTCTGCAGATCCATCAGACTCTTTACAATAGACAGACCCAGACCGTTACCGTCCGTGTGTCTGGACAGATCTCCCCGGACAAATCTCTCCATCAGACTCTCCGGCGTCATATCCAGAGGATATTTCGATGTATTCATCAGAGTAATTCTCGCCTTGTCATTGATCTGCTCCGTAATCAGGAACACTCTCGTATTCTCCAGAGCGTATTTACTGATATTGGACATCAGATTCTCCAGTATTCTGACCAGTAGTTTCGGATCGGCCATAATATAAACCGGGGCTTCCGTCTGCCGCAAGCAAAGTTCGATATTCTTCTGCTGGAGTCTGCTCTCGTATTCACCTACACATTGTCCCATCAGAACCCGCAGCTCGCAGATCTCCGGATAAACCTCCAGATTGCCGGTCGTTGCCTTGGATACCTCAATCAGATTCTCAATCAGATGCTTCAGGCGGGTAGACTGTTTGTACAGGTGATCGGAATATTCCACGATCCTGGGATTTTCCGAATTCTCTTTTCCGATCAGATCCGCAAAATTGATGATGGAAGTAAGCGGTGTCTTAATGTCATGGGTCACATTGGTGATCAATTCCGTTTTCATCCGCTCGCTCCGCATCTGTTCTTCCACAGCCTTGGATACACTGTCCGCCACAGCATTCAATTCCCGGCTGAATCTCCGGAACAGCCCCGGTAGGTAATTCGTTTGCATCTGGTAATTCAGATTACCGGATGCCAGTTCCGATACCGCCTTCTCAAACCGTTCGAACACAACCAAGTCATACAGGAGCAGAATGTTCAGGATGATCTTTTCTGCCAGAAACAGGATCAGCAGACTGATCCTGCTGTGTACGGTGGTGGCCAGAAACCAGATTGCAACTCCTTGTGCAGCACAGACAGGAATTGCAATAAGAATATATTTCAGCACCAACGGAAGATTACGGATAATATCCCGGATCATTACCGCTGCACGATACAGAATCGTCCTGCGATACCCCTCCTTCTGTCCACGGAAATATGCCTCACCAACCAGAACAACCACAGCAGCCGTCGCGGCCCACAGCGGAATTCTGCTGCGCCCGGGATCCAGGTAAGTCCCAACCCATATCGCCGCAGACGGACCTGCAATGTACGTCCAGTTGGCGTTCAGGGCATCCGCCAATACGATAACTGTCACAAACCATACCTCAAAGGGGATTCGTAGGAAAAAAGTGCCGATTCTCCCGGCCGGCTCCATCTCCTGCGGTTTCTGCAGCTTCAGAGATATGATTCCCACAAGTACCAACAGGAATCCCACGCCGATCCCCGCCATCATCCTGGCAGGGGATTCCGCAGCCAGCCACAGCGGCCTGTCCAGAAACGCCAGCAGATCTCCTTCCATATCCTCTTCCCGGATCGTAATATAGATATATTTCCCATAATCCTTACCATTACTGTCTATTCCAAAATCTGCATTGGTAAAGACATATTTCCGGACTCTTCCCAGATCGTTGTAGTCCAGATATACATTTCCACCGATTCTGGATCCGTTCTTGGAATACACGCTGTAATCTACACGCCTCATTTGCGCATATTCATAAGGGTTCCCCTGAGAATAATAGAATCCGTCCGGATTGAAACCGTTATACATTGCACACAGATCCAGACCAACCTGATAGCAGTACGCATCCGTCATTTGTTCGGTAATCTCCTCACGGCTCATGAACAGATATCCATTTTGCCACAGATGGATGGTTTCCGTCCCACACCATGCCATCATGATCACTCCGATCAGTATCAGAAACCGTACCCACATTTTTCTCATATCGTCCTATCCTTTTTGATGCTCTCCATCTTGTATCCTTGTCCCCATACGACCTTGATATAACGCGGCTCCGCAGGATTGATCTCGATTTTCTCCCGCAGGTGCCTGATATGGACCGAAACCGTACTCTCACTGCCAATCGCTTCCTCTCTCCAGACATAACGGTAGATCTCCATCGGCGAGAAAACCTTGCCCGGATGTTCCATAAACAACCGGAGCATCTCATATTCTTTGGGTGTCAGGCTGATCTCCTGACCATCCAGATACACTTCCCGGCTCTCCTCATTCAACCGGATGCCCCCGTTCTCCAATACATGATCCGCAGCCACATTCCCTCCCAGCTGGATATACCGACGCAACTGGGATTTCACCCTTGCACTGACCTCCATGGGATTGAACGGTTTGGTAATATAGTCGTCCGCCCCCGCATTCAACCCGACAATCTTGTCAATATCCTCACTCTTGGCCGTCAGCAGAATGATGGGCGCATTGCTGAACTTACGAATCTCCTGCATGGCGCTGATCCCATCCAGTTCCGGCATCATAATATCCATCAGAATCAGTTCCACCGGTTGTTCTTTGACGATCCGCACTGCCTCCCTACCGGTATGTGCCTCATGAAATACATACTCCGGATTCTCCAGATAGATTTTCAGCGCATACAGAATATCCTCTTCATCATCACACAGTAAAATATGGTACATAACTTTCCCTCTCTCCTCATAAGTGTATCACATGTAGCCGCTATACTCTACTGTCTATTTCCGCTCATTCAAATACAATTGCACACGGTTATGCAGAATATCTGCCACCTCTTTTGCAGACTTGTCTCCCTGGAAAAAGGGCTCGGTCTCTTCCAGAATGATTTCCCAGATCTCATTCAGGGCATAGTTTGTTATCGTTGCATGCTCAAGCATGTATATTACCTGCTCCTTTTGTTCTGTGGTCAGCGGCTGCCTCCGGAAGGTCTCTCCCATCAGGCCATAGGTTGCCCTGCCCCTCGGCGTTCCATCCGGACCGGACTCCAACATCCATTGGAAAGAATCCTTGCGCACCGGCATCAGATCAGGATAGGTCACCGTAAAGCAATTCATCTGCCCCGCATCGGACAACAGATATTCCAGAAATGCGTATACGCCGTCTTTATGCTCTGTTTTTGCATTGACATACAGCATTACGGGCGTAACCCCGACCCCGTTTCCGCTCACCGACGGATACCCCACATAATTCGGATTGCCCTGAAACAGCTTCTCCAGGAAAAGAACATCCAGGTTATCGTGCATATTTGTGGTAAAAATCGCAAACTCTCCGTTTTTAATCATGCCGCCGGCTTCCTCATAGGTAAATTGGTCATCGCCCACCGAATATTGCAGGGAAAACTCCAAAAGATCAATGAAGGGCTGCTCGTTCAGATGGCTGATTCCCTGCTGCCAGTCAATATAGGTGGTATCCTCAGCATCCCGCATGAGACTGTACAGATTGCCGCTTGCGGTCGGGTTATTGTAACGAGGAAACTGCATATACCGCGCACCACTCTGCTTCACATACTGCATCAGCTCCCTTGCATTCCAGGAAGTGATCCCATCCGACTTCTCCCCGTCGATGACCATGAAATCCAACACCATTCCATAGGGAAGCCCGTACCGTTTTCCATTCCAGATTCCTCCCTTCATAGGAGTCTCCATAAACTGGTCCATCTGCATCGATGTTTTTCCGCCAAACAGATCATCCAGCGAAAGCAGACTTCCTTTCCGGGCATATCCGACCATATCCGGAATCGCGTCATACATCCCCAGAATATCCGGTCCGGCACCCTCCACCAGTTCCAGTTGAATCTCTCTCTGAAACTTCTCTTTCTCTTCCTCTGTCAGTCCGGTAGCCTGCCGGATGACAACCCGGTACTCTCTGCTCTGCATATTGAAGCCTGCAACCGCATCCTGAAGTTCTTCTCCAACGTAGCTGTCTGCCAGAACAATCTCCTGCTTCTCCACAATCACAGGTTCCTCCACCCGTTGCGCTTCCACCAGATAATACTGTTCTCCGAAGCTTCCCAGAAACAGGAATCCATTCTCCACAACAGCCATATTGATCAGGCTCTTCAAAGCCACATCCTGTTCCCGGAAATCCAGTACCTCAATGGTTTCTTTCCCATTGTAATGCCATACCTTCTGTTTGGTTCCGAAATACAGATCCCCGGCATCGTCGTGGGCGGTTGCAATATCACTCCCCTTGGCAACCGCATACATCTGGTCATAGACAAGCGGTTCTGCCTCTCCGCCCTGACTATCCATAAGCAGAATCGCCTGTTCCTCCTCCAGTCCCTGCTGAATCAGTACCTGCCTGCCGTCACGGTACAGTTCTCCGATGGCATATTCCAATTGTTCATCCGCCGCATTCCATGAAGACAACAGGATAAACATACGATTGTCCTCATCCACCCGGAATTGATGTGCCGACCAGATCACGTCCTGCTGCCAGGATTCCTGGCTCACCGGAAGATCCACCCATTCCTCATAGGGTTCTTCCAGATACTGCACATACTGTTTGTCCCTGCCGAACACCTGCTGTCCTGTCGATTCATCCACATTCCAGGAACTGCAAATCCGGTACACGGTTGTTCCCACGCAGGAGAAACTGACATCCATGCCTTCCCATCCATCCTGCAATACTCCGTCAGGAGGAAGTGTACTGCCGATATTCCGGTTGGCATTGGGAATCGGCTTGATGGTAAGTTCATAGTACTCGTCCCCTTTTACCGTGAGGGTTTCTGTCTTTACCTGCTCTTCCCCATTGTTCTGCCCATTCCCCTGCCCGTTTTTCCCTCCGCAGCCCGTCATCAGACCTGTGAACAGTGCCAAACATAACATGAGTGCCCACATCTTACCGCCAGCAGCTGCTACTCCGCTTTTACCTGTCTGGTTCCTCTTTTTCATCTTCATCCTCCAAGTTATTTTCTCTCTGATCTCATGGTAGGACATCCGGAAAGCGGTTGCAATGGCCTTAAACATTTCTTAAAACTCTTTAACCAATCGTTAAAAAAGAAGCTTCCTATGCAACCAAAAAGACCCCGCATCATACGGAGTCTCCTGTCTTGTGTCTGCATAATAAACATACATATTTTCTAAAATCTGTCATATCCTTCCCCCTGAAGCATATGTATATGTCATCCTATCTCTAAAACGTGGATCTGTGATCCTTTATCCCTTCGTACTTATCCGGTCCTCCTCATAGAGCTACAGGATTCTCTCCCTGGCTCCCAGGAAAAGAGCAGTCAGTTCCGGATCGAAATCCTTGCCGGATCCTTCCGCAATGATCTGAAAACACTGATCGATGGGCATGGCATCCCGATAACACCGTTTGGCAGACACCGCATCAAACACATCGGCAATTGCCATAATCCTGGCATGCAACGGAATCTCTTCTCCCTGCAGGCCCTCCGGATAATCCGAAAATGAACATTTCCTGACCACTTTTGCAGATATGCAAAAAAGCGGGATGCCATCGGCACCCCTTTCTTCTCTGTCTAAAAAATGACTTCTATGGTAGTTCCAACCCCGAGTGCACTATCCAGCAGGATTTTCGCATCGTGCAGTTCAACAATGTGCTTTACGATGGCAAGACCCAATCCGGTTCCTCCGGTTGCCTTGGATCTGCTTTTATCCACCCTGTAAAATCGTTCAAATATTCTCTCCTGATCTGAAGTCGGTATCCCGATTCCGTTATCCTTCACAATCAATATCGGTCTGTCCTTTTTCAAAACGCTGACCGATACCCGTCCTCCCGGATTATTATACCGCACGCCGTTCTGTACCAGGTTTTCCACCAGTTCCCGCAGCATTTCCCTGTTTCCCCGGATCATACAATGCTCCCCCGAAAATTCCAGATCAATATTTTTCTGCTTCGCCCCGATTCTCAGACCCTCGATGCTCTCACTCACCACATCAAACAGATCGATCTGTGTAAAGGACGGTTCCTTCTCACTGCGGTCCAATTCGGACAAACGGATAATATCATTGATCAGCGCAAGGAGTCTGTCTGAATTCTTCCGGATCTCCTCGTAGAAATGTTTTTCCTGCTCCCTTTCCACCATGCCGCCCTCCAGGAGCTCCGCATATCCTAAGATCGCTGTCAGCGGAGTTTTTAATTCGTGGGAGACATTGGCGGTGAAATCCTGCCTTGCCTTGGCAGCCGACAGAATGTCCGTATGTTGTTTCCTGATCATATCGGCAAATGGCTCCAGCTCCTTATAGGGCGTCTCCACACCTGCATCCTCAATATTCTCCGCCATCTTCTCAATCGGTCGGATCAGCTGCTTGGTCAGCATATGGGAAAGCGTTACGCAGATACCAACAATACACAGGATAATCAATATTGCCATCGGCGCCGCCGAAACAAAAACGGATCCGATGCTCTCCGCCTCCGTTGCCACGCGCAGTACCGTTCCGTTATCCAGCAGCACTGCGTAATAGAAGGTATTCCGATTCATCGTATCCGACTTTCTGACAGACTCTCCGCTGCCCTTTTCAAATGCAGTCCGAATCTCCGGCCGGTTGGCGTGATTCTCCAGGTTCAGTGCATCCGTATCATTGTCATAGATAACCGTTCCGTCATTGGCAACCCAGGTCACACGCAATTCCTCCATATCCGCAGACAGATCAATATTGTCTGTGTCACTGTTCACCGATTCGAAGTAGTGGGCGTCCTTCAGCAGCTTTGCGCTGACCACCAGATCATCTCTCACCCGTGCCTTAAACAGTCCGTAGTATATATATGTAATGCCTATGATCGTACTGATAATCCCAAGAATTGCAATGGCAATCAGCCTGATATTAATCTTCTTCTTCATTCTATCACGTATCCCACATTTCTCACGGTCCGGATTCTGGCTCCGTATATCCCCATTTTCTGCCTGAGGGTTTTGATATGCATGTCAAGCGTTCTGGACTCTCCTTCATAGCTGATTCCCCAGACATGGTCCATAATCGTATCTCTGGACAGTACAATTCCCTTATTCATCAACAGCAGTTGCAGCAGCTCATACTCCTTGTAGGTCAGTTCGATTGCCTGTCCGTCTATCGTTACTTCTCTTTTCTCGTTGTTCAGAATCAGTTCATCCAGCGCAAGTGTCCTGATCTCCTCCGGTTCCGTACGCCGGAGCAGGGCCTTGACCCTTGATATGAGTTCCATTACGGAAAAGGGCTTCCTGATGTAATCATCCGCTCCGTCCTCAAGCCCTTTAATCAGATCAATCTCCGCCGTCTTTGCCGTGACCATGATAACCGGCAGTCTTCTGGTATCCGGATTCCTTCTGATTCTCCTGACAATCTCATTGCCGTTCTCATCCGGGAGCATAATGTCCACCAGGACCAGTTCCGGAAGAATCTCATCCAATTTCCTGTAAAAGCTCTTCGCATCCGGGAAGCCGATCACCTTATGACCGGCATTCCTGAGCGCAAACTCCTCTATTTCCCTTATACTCTCATCATCCTCAACAATATAGATCAGTGCCATACGATCACTCCTGTTTTGCTTCTCCCTTTATTTTACCATCATCTTTTCTCAAACGGTATCTTTTTATTAACGTTTCATATTCCGTCCGGAACGCCTGCCGCTCCGTATCTGTAAAGTTCTCGAAAAATCCGTGGGTATTATATTCGTTCTCATAGATCGTAATCATCTCCACCGCGATGTTGGAACAATGATCCGACACCCTCTCCAGACAGGTCAGGACATCCTCCAGGATAAATCCCATCTCAATCGTGCATTTCCCTTTCTGCAGTCTCTTAATGTGGCGTTCCTTGATTTTCTTGGTCAGACCGTCTATGACTTCCTCCAGAGGCTCCACATGCAATGCCTCCCCGGTATCTTCATTGCAGAACACTTCCGTGGTAAGGTTGCATATATCACGTACCGCCCGGCTCAATACCGCGATTTCCTCCTTGGCATGCGGAGAAAAAGCAAGTCCTTTTGCATGAATCTCTTCCGCAGAGGTAACCACGCTCAACGCATGATCCGAGATTCTCTCAAAATCACTGATACTATGCAGAATGATGGACAGACTACGGCTGTCACTTTGTGAGATATTCCTGCCGGACAGTTTGACCAGATAGGAGCCGAGAACATCTTCATAGCGATCCACAACCTTCTCCAGTCCGGTCACCTCCTGCGCCTTATCCCTGTCGTAATTCTCCAGGACATCAAGGGACAGCAGAATCGCCCTGTTTGTCACCTCTGCCATCTCCCTTACCTTCCCTCTGCACAGTTCCATTGCAAAGGAAGGCCTGTCCAGAAACCGTTCATCAATTCCGATACCGGAGACATCCGCCTGCCTCTTCTCCTGTTTTCTCTCCGGTATGGTAATCTCTGCCAGCCGCACCAGCAGCTTCGAGAACGGAAACAGTACAACGGTTGCCCCGATATTGAACAGACTGTGAATCAATGCAATTCCTGCCGCAGTGGCCGCATCATCCAGAAAGGCCACATGTGTAAAATGATTGACGGAGTAAAAAACAATCATAAAAAGACAGGTTCCGATCAGATTGAAATACAAATGCACCATGGCGGCACGTCTTGCATTCTTACTGGCACCGATGGCGGAGATAATACTCGTCACACAGGTTCCGATATTCTGTCCCATGATAATCGGCAATGCAACCGAATAGGGGACCGCTCCGGACAGACAGAGTGCCTGCAATATACCGACGGAGGCGGAAGAACTCTGTATCACGGCAGTGAGAAGTGCACCCACAGCCATCCCCAGTATCGGATTGGAAAAGGCAATCATCATCTCCGAGAATGCCTGATTGTTCGCAAGTCCCGAGACCGCTCCGCTCATGGTTTCCATTCCGAACATCAGAACCGCAAATCCCAGGAGGATGTTCCCCGCATCCTTTTTCCTGGACGCTCCCCTGCTCGCCATCACCAGAATGATACCGATTGCTGCTACGATCGGGGAGAAGGAGGATGGCTTCAATAATGTCACAAAGAGATTGTCTCCCCCGATTCCGGACAGAGACAGGATCCAGGATGTGATGGTCGTCCCGATATTGGCTCCCATGATAATGCCTACCGCCTGCGATAATTGCATCAGGCCGGAATTCACGAATCCCACAACCATGACCGTTGTCGCAGACGACGACTGGATCACCGCAGTGACTGCCGCTCCCAGCAGTACCGCAAATATTCTCCGGGAAGTCAGTTTCTCCAGAATCAGTTCCAGACGGCCACCCGCCATTTTGGACAGCCCGCCGCCCATCGTATTCATCCCGTACAGAAAGAGGGCGAGACCTCCGATCATATTCAGACAATTAAAAATATCCATACCATTTTCCTTTGCTGCAACGATTCATCCTCTTTATTCTTTGAATCATACGGTAACAAAGTAAAATGCATGGACATAATCGTGTAAAATCTGTGTAAAATTATAAGTATCCGGTGTCCCTCCCATTCCAAAGACACCGGACAAACATCCCGCACTTCAGACTTCTTCTTCTGTTTTTTTCAGTGAATAGATCACCCACTCTGCAATATTGGTGGCATGATCTCCGATTCGCTCGAAATACTTCGCGACCATGAGAAGATCCGTTGCCTCTTCCCCATCCCCCGGATTTCTCCGGATCAGTCCGATAATATCTCTTTTCACCTGATCAAACAATTCATCCACAATATCATCCTGCAGGATGACTTCCCTTGCCTTTTCCCGGTCCTTCTCCACATACGCCTCAATGCTGTGGTTTAACATCCTCATGGTCTCCGATGACATCCTGCTGATATGACTGAAATCCCCGATACGGCTCCCTCTTCCCATCAGAATTGTCATTTCAGAGATATCGGCCGCATGATCTCCGATACGTTCCATATCGGTTACCATCTTCATGGCGGCTGTTACCACCCGCAAATCCTTGGCAACCGGCTGCTGACGAATCAAAAGCTGAAAACAGATAGACTCTATCCGCTTCTGCGCCCGGTCGATTTCGGAATCTCCTTCCATGATCTGTTTTGCCAGTTTCTCATCCTTATTCGTCAGAGCTTCAATAGCCATTGCAATCGACTGTACAATCATCCTGCCCATCTCAATCATCTCATTGTTCAGTTCCTGAAGCTGTTCATCAAATTTGCTTCTCATCTCTGCGTCCTTTCCATCGACCCCTGTCACAAACGCTCCGTTCTGAAATTATTTTTGCCCACAATCTCTGTTCCTTATCCAAATCTTCCTGTAATATAATCCTCTGTTCTCCGATCCTGCGGATAGGAAAAAATCCGTTTGGTTTCCCCATATTCCACCATATTGCCTTCCAGGAAAAAAGCAGTATGATCCGATACCCGGACTGCCTGCTGCATGTTATGGGTCACAACAACGACGGTATATTTCTTTTTCAGTTCTTCCATCAGATCCTCTATTTTCGTCGTCGATATAGGATCCAGTGCAGAAGTCGGCTCATCCATCAGCAGTACCTCCGGCTCCACCGCCAGAGCTCGTGCGATACATAATCTCTGCTGCTGTCCTCCCGACAGACCCAGAGCGGATTTCTTCAGCCGGTCTTTGACCTCCTCCCAGATAGCGGCCCCCTTCAGACTCTCCTCGACAATCCGGTCCAGCGTGTGCTTATTCTTCATCCCGTGCACCCTCGGTCCGTACGCGATGTTATCATATATGCTCATGGGAAACGGATTCGGCTGTTGAAAAACCATACCGACTCTCTTCCTCAGATGACTGGGATCCACGTCCCCTCCGTAGATGTCTTCCCCGTCCAGTTCCACTGTTCCGGTAATGGTTACATTCTCTATCAGATCATTCATTCTGTTCAGTGTCTTTAAAAACGTTGATTTTCCGCAACCGGAAGGCCCGATCAAAGCGGTAATTGCTCTCTCCCGTATATCCATATCCACATTTTTCAATGCATGATTGCTGCCATAATACAGATTCAGATCATGCACCGATATTTTTATTTTATCCATTCCCAATCAGTCCTTTCTGCCGCAGTCAAAGTGTCTGCTGATCGCTTTTGTCCCCAGATTGATGACCAATACGATCAACAGAAGTACTACGGCAATCCCAAAGGCCGTATCAAAATCTCCCTCACTTGTCGCCGACAGATACATCTGTATGGTCAGAGTTCCTCCCGACTGAAGCGGTTTATGAAGCAGACCGGACAGTCCCTTGGGCAACAGTTTTGCACTACCTGCGGTAAACAGAAGTGCTGCCGACTCACCCACAATTCTACCGATTGCCAGAATGATACCGGTCACTATGCCAGGCATTGCAGATGGCAGTAAAATGGTTCGTATCATGTGCCATTTACCGGATCCCAGCCCGATGGCTCCCATCCGGTAACTGTCGGGTACTGCTTTCAATGCCTCCTGCGTATTTCTGGTCATCAAGGGCAATACCATCAAAATGAGCGTGAACGAGCCTGTCAGAAGCGAATACCCCAGTCCAAGCCGTTCCCCGAAAAACATCATTCCGAACAGGCCGAATAGAATGGACGGAATTCCGGATAAGGTCTCCGTCGCATATTCAATCAGTGTCACCAGCTTTCCCCTCTTGGCATATTCATTCAGGTAAATTGCGGTACCAATACCGATCGGCGCGGCGATAAGCATGGTAATCAGAATGATCAGCAGAGTATTCACGATGTTCCCCGCAATTCCGACATTTCCTCGAAGGACGCTGGTAACGGATGTCAAAAAAGACCAGTTCACCGAGTGAACTCCCTTTGCGAATACATAGCCGATTATCCCGATCAGCAAGCAAAGGGAAATGGCGACGCAGAGCAATATCAAAAGTTTGACGAGAAAATCCTTTCCCTTCCTTCTCTTTGTCATCTCCTGTCCGCCTCCTTCTTACGCACCCGCAGCAGAATAAAATTCACAATCATGATGAATATGTACAGAACAAGACCTACCGTAAAAAGAACCTGCCGGTGCAATCCCTGCGCATATCCCATCTCGCTCACGATCTGGGTCGTCAGTGTTCTGACCGAGTGGAACGGCAGAGGAATATTCACCGCACCGCCCGCAACCATGTTGATTGCCATTGCCTCTCCCAGTGCTCTTCCGATCCCCAATACAACACCGGTCAGTATCCCTGATTTTGCGGCCGGAATCACCACTTTGAAGATGGTCTGCATTTTCGTAGCCCCGAGTGCCAGAGATGCCTGGCGCAACTGTACGGATACCGCTTTCAGGGAGGATGTACTCACACTGATTACGGTAGGCAGTATCATGATTGCCAGTACGATGACGGCGGCCAACAGGTTTGCTCCTCCGGTAAACCGGTGTGTCGGGTCATTGGCGTAGATTGCCTTCTCCAGGCGGTACATCCACGGATTCAGTACCATCATTCCAACCAGTCCATAGATGACCGAGGGAATTGCTGCCAGAAGCTCGACTGCGCTTCTGACAACGCCTCCCATGGGTCCTTTTGCCATTTCTGAGAAGAATACCGCTGTGAGAAGCCCAATCGGTACACCAATCAATACCGCTGCACCCGTTCCAACGACAGAAGACAGGATAATGTAGAGAATTCCGTAGGAAGGTTCTTCGGCCGTTGGCGCCCATTTCGTGCCAAACAGCAGTTCCCGGATGCCAATCTCCCGGAACGCCGTCGTTCCCTTCAGGAACATATATACGGTAATGGAAAACACAGCTGCTACTGCTATGACTGCGCAAACCGTCAACACATATTTGACTGTTTTTTCCACCATTGTCTTTCTATTCATACTCTGCCCCTATTCCGGGATGATCAGGCCAACCTTTTTGATTACCTGTTTTCCTGCGTCGGAGGATATATAATCAAACCATGCTTTTACCAGTTCATTCTGCCCAGTCAGATCACCCTTGGTTGCCATGACAAACGGTCTGGAGAGCAGATATTTCCCCGCAAGAATCTTCTCCTCCGTCGGTTCGATTCCATCAATGGATACTGCCGTTACGGAATCATCCACCACATCCAGAGAAACATATCCAATTGCTCCCGAAATAGAGCCAACCTTAGCCAGAACCGCACCTGTGGAATCCAATTCCTGCGCATACGCACACGCATCCTTCACACCCAGAAGTTCCTCGAAAGCATCTCTTGTACCGGATCCTGCTTCTCTTCCGATTACGACAATTGCTTCCTCTTTGCCTCCCAGTTCGCTCCAGTTTCTGATCTCTCCACGGTAAATCTTCGCAAGATCCTCGGAAGAAATATCTGTCACGGTATTCTTCTTGTCCGTAATCACTGCAATTCCGTCAATTGCCACTACATTTTCAACAGACCCTGCAGATAATTCTCCGTCTTTCAGATGTCTGGATGCATTACCGATGTCTACACTGCCGGATGCCAGAGACTCCAGCCCCGCACCGGATCCCGTATACTCCACGGTAACCGTCACACCCGGATACACATCCATAAAGCTCTCTGACATTGCCTCACACAGCTTCTCCATCGATGTAGACCCTGCCAGAGATAACGTTCCGCTCAGTTCCTTGGAGTCATTCTTGCCGGAATTACTTTTCCCGCAGCCGGTCAAGGCAAGTGCCATCACTCCCACCGCACAAATCATCGTCAATATTCTTTTCTTCATAATCAACAATCCTCTTTTCTTTTTTACTCAACCTAAGCGCTTCTGTTTACTACTTCATCCTACCGATCCTTTGTAAAATGCAAAACCTTACCCATGTAAGTTCGTTGTAAAACTTATGCAAAGTCATGATTGTACAGATATAGGATTGCGCCAACAAATCCCACATACATCCCCGCATATCCGGCAAAGCAGAACAGTCCCGATATGTCTGTCCAGAAGTTTCTTCCGAAGAGCAGCCATATCAATCCACCGGCCATGGATGCGCCCAACGTCATCAACGTAATGAAAAACCCGTTCTTGACACTCCTGCTCCATCCTCTTTTGTTTATCATAAACCACAGTTTCTTCATATCTGTCACCTCCATCCCGATGATACAAAATGCATGTAAAATCCAGCCGCACGCTTCCGTAAATCCGGTGTAAAATCTACTCTTTTCCTTGCAGAAGTGTCACGCATGACCGGTTATGCATTCGTCCGGACGCCCAAAAAAGGGCTTCCCGATCACTCGGAAAGCCCTGACCCATTGGATATTCTATTCTGTCTTAACGGCACAATGTCCGTCGGAATTTCTCCTTGTCCTGATACATCATCTGATCCATATCTCGCAGGAAATCATCCAGATTCTGATTCTCTCCCATATGTTTCGCGCAGCCCATGGAAAAAGACAATTCATATGGCTTCTTCTCTGTCTCGTTATATGCAATCAGATTCTCCCTGATGCGCTCCATGAACGCAGTTACCTCGTCCTGTGATCTGTCCAGACAAAGAATAATAAACTCGTCTCCGGCAAACCGGATAACGGTATCCGTTATTTCCGCCCATTGGGAAAGCAATCTGCTGACCGTTCTGATTGCATCATCCCCGACAGTATGTCCATAGGTATCATTGATTTTCTTAAACAGATTCAGATCCATCATAATACCGTACACTTGTGTGTCCTTTTTTCATCCGCACCTGTTTATAGAAGAACTCCAGATATTTTCTGTTATACAACCCAGACAGCTCGTCTACGAACGATTCTTCCCTCTGCAGCTGCATTTCCAAAAGCAGAATAGCGATCACCACAGAAAACCAGCCTGTTGCAACACCATACTTCACCGCCTGTACGATTGTCCCCAAAACACATGGAAGCACAAACGTGTATACCGGGAAAAACTGGATCTGATTCCCCTTATGCTTCGCCACATAAACCACAACAATACTGTATAGAAAGTACAAACATATATAGATGTATGACAACCATCCAAAATTCCCTCTTGTGTACACATTCTCTTCCGATACGGAAAAGAGCAATCCGGCTCCAAAACAATCGAGAACAACAAAGATAAAATTGCATACCACCGGTATTGCCAGTACTACAGCAATTCTGTGAACCCATTTCAGACTGTGACGGATCTTAAATTCCACAAACAGACACCACAGATACCCGGTCATCGTTGCACCAAAAATCAACAGTGCATTCACTATGTACTGCAGAACATGAATCCCTCTCCCCGGAAGCCCATCAATCAGAAACGTAGTGATCTCCATCGCAAGATTCCCAATCGTGAAGACGATCATTGCGTTCAACAGATATTCCCCTACTCGTTTCGTTGTCTTGTTGACGAGTTTTGATGCAATCAGAAACAGCAGACAAACGATTCCGGTACTATTCACAATTATGATTTCATCAATATTAATTACGTTTTTCATAATCCCCTCTGCTTTCATTATACACCTTTTCTACTGTCTCGGGAACCCTGAAAAATATTGTCGCAAAAATTGATTTTAGGTATTTTCTATCATTCCTTCTTCCCAACATTCGGGAATCTCCAAACCGAAAATCTGAGCTATCGTAGGGGCCACATTGGCAAGTCCGAATTCACCACTCTTCCGGCTGAATAGCTTTCAAGCACATCAGGTGCCAGATATTTTCCTAATGCCTCGGCAATCTGGCTTCTGCAAGAATTATGAACACATATAAATACTGCTTTTTTCAAAACTATCCTCTCACTTTCTTCAGAATTTCTACCACTTCTTCTTTTTTTAAGACTTTTCCATAGGAAACCACTTTTCCATCCACGACCAGTGCTGGTGTTGTCATAACTCCATATGCGGCTATCTTTTCAAAATCTCTTACATGTTCTATCGTACTGTCCATGCCAAGTTCCAGAAGTGCTTTCACTGTCGCGTCTTCTAACTGGTTACATTTTGCACAGCCTCCACCTAAGATTTTTACTCCATAACTTCTTTTCTCCTGTTCAGCCTCTTTCATAATTTCCGGTGTGCAATTTCCACTACAACAGCAACCAGATGTTTTTTCTTCTTTCTTCTTCCCTAATCCAAACAATGCCATTTTGTAATCCTCCTAAATGATGAATCCCTGCAATATATTAAATAAATAACCGACAATAATGATACCTACTGCACATATGGTCACGAACATGCCGAGAAGTTTCGGTTTCACTGCTTTTTTTAACATTATCATTGATGGCAGACTAAGCGTTGTAACAGCCATCATAAAACTCAATACTGTCCCAAGTTGTGCACCCTTTCCCAACAAAGTTTCTGCAACAGGAATCGTACCAAAAATATCAGCATACATTGGAATCCCTACTAAGGTAGCCAATACTACCCCAAGTGGATTATGACTTCCTAACACCGTTTCAACCCAGTTTTCCGGAATCCAATTATGGATTGCAGCTCCAATCGCAACACCAACCAGAATATAAGGAAATACTTTTTTGAATGTAGAAACCACCTGCTCTTTTGCATAAAGCAAACGGTCTTTTTGTGAAAGCTCTGGACTATCAATATCAGCAGAGTTTGCTTTTAGAATAAAATCTTCCACATATTTTTCCATGTGCATTTTTTCAATTAAAGTACCGCCTACTACTGCAATAATCAATCCGACCACGACATAGATTACAGCCACTTTTATTCCAAATATACTCATCAGTAAGACCAAACTCCCCAAATCCACCATAGGAGACGAAATCAGAAAAGAGAATGTAACCCCTAATGGAAGTCCGGCACTTGTAAAACCAATGAATAACGGGATGGATGAACAAGAGCAGAACGGAGTCACTGTGCCTAACAATGCAGAAATACAGTTTGCCCCAATACCTTTAAATCGTCCCAGAATTTTTTTGCTTCGTTCCGGCGGGAAGTAGCTTTGTATATAAGAAATCACATATATCAAAGTACAAAGTAATATTGTAATTTTTATCACATCATAAATAAAAAAGTGAATACTTCCACCCAACTTGCCGGATATACCTAATCCCGCTTTTTCTAACAGTGTCCCTATTAGCTCATTCAGCCATTTCATTCCCAATACTTGATTTTGAATAAAATCCCAAATCACGAACAGCAGCCTCCCCCTTCTTTCATACAGGACAACCCTTCAATGAAACTTTTAAATCCTTGTAATGTCTCACAGTTTAACGAATAGTGGTGCCATTTTCCTTCTTTTCGGTCATTTACAAGACCGCATTCACATAAAATTTTCATATGATGGGATAAGGTCGGTTGTGTTATTTCAAACGCCTCCAACAATTTACATCCACACTTTTCTCCATCCGACAGCATTTGAACAATCTGTAATCGGTTACTATCTCCAAGTGCCTTACAAATAACTGCTGCATCAATTGTATTCATCTCAAATCACCTCACATAGATATCCGTCTATGTGTTTACGGTATCAGATACATAGATGATTGTCAATGTATTTTTCGTAAAAA
>JAEDCX010000004.1 GCA_016293925.1 Lachnospiraceae bacterium
CCCATTGCGACAAACAGACACACTGAATAGTGCAGTCCCGTCATACGCAGTCCCTCATACGTCAGATAGGACAGAACCCCCATCAGTGCCGCTGCGGCTAACGGTGCCAGAAACGTCTTCAAAATTTCCTGCCTGTAGCCCGTATACTTGTGCACACTGAACTGATTCAGCATACTGATACAGACTGTATAGAACACCGTGGCAATCACCAGCGCATAATCCTCAAGATCCGTAAAGATCAGAAGAGGAATCAGTAACAGTGTCTGTAACACCAATGCAATACCCGAATTGATCACAGGTATTCTCACCCGGCCGATGCCCTGCAGAACGCCGTTGCTGATGGTGGATATCTGGTAGAAAATGACGGTAATACTCATACAGCGGAGCAGTCTGACTGCCAGCCGGTAATATTCCGGGGTTCCCTGCAGCAATCCCATGATAGGATCTGCCAGCACCATCAGTCCCACCGCGGCCGGAATGGAAATAAACATGGTTGCCCTCACACCGTCACGAACCTTTGCGTTGATTCCCTCATAATCCTGTTTCTCATACAGGGTGGATACTGTGGGGATCATGGCAGAGGACATCGCTGCCCCGATTGCCACGGGAATGTTGGCAATCACCACAACCCGTCCGGAGTAGACCCCATACAGTTTGGATGCATCCGCCTCCGTGAATCCCTTCAGATACATGAGGATTTTCGTGAAAACAGTCTGGTTCACGACCGTATTCATATTGTAAATACAGGAACTGATAATGATGGGCGTTACAATAAACAGCATATGACGCAGGATGATCCGGTAGCTTTCCACTTCCACAGTCCTGTCCCTCTTGACCCGGTTTCGGATCACTTTGCGGTTCAGCATATACATGCCAACCATAAACAACAGTCCCGCCAGCACACCGCTTCCGGTTCCCAGCGCACTTCCGCAGGCACCGTAGATTGCTCTTGTCGTCGCATCTCCATCCTTAATCATGTTTGTCAGGAAATAGGCTGCAAATATACTGACTAACGCATTCAATATCTGCTCCAGAATCTGTGAAACAGAGGTCTGAACCATGGTCCGGTGTGCCTGGAAATACCCCCGCAGCACCCCCAGGTATCCATAGATGATAATCGTCGGTGTGAATACCCGCAATACGATTGCAGAATTCTTCTCCAGGAACAGATCCGCCCCAAAGAACAAAATCACACTGGCAAGCACTCCCATGACCGTCACATACAGAAACGCACATTTCAGTACTCTTTGTGCATTCCTGTATTCTTTTCTGGCAAGATAACCGGAGATAATCTTGGAGATCGCGGTAGGCATCGAATAGGATGCAATGGTTAGAATAATGACATAAACATAGTACGCAGCGCCATAATATCCATTGCCCTCGTTACCGATGATAGCCGTTAACGGGGTACGATAAATGGTTCCGATGATTTTGGACAGGAAACCGGCAATTGCCAGAATCCCCGCCTGCACTATGAAATTCTGCCCTTTCCGTTCCGTTGCCATGCTACACCCCCACGGTCAGTCTTGTACCCTAGTATATTGCAATGGGGCATTCTTTGCAAGAGAACAAATCAACCGTTTTGTAATCTTCTACCGGTACCATGCCACCCGCACCCGCAGTTTGCCCTTCTTCGTTTCCCGCTCCGGGCCCATATAACGGAATTTTCCGTGCCCGCGTACGGAAATGATATCTCCTGCTTTCGGCACGCCGCTGTTATTCTCGCAACACCTGCCGTTCACGAAAATCATCTTCTGCCGGAACAACTCCACCGTCTCACTCCGGGAGAGATTCGTCAGATGGGCAATGAGGGCGTCCAGCCGTTCTCCGCTGACCAATACGCTGACCTCCTCCATAACGGGAGAAACCTCCTCCGGAAGTTCCTCTGTCAGAACAGGTTTCACGCCGGTATGCCGTACCTGTGTCAGATTCGATACGATATAATCTGCCATCTTTTCCAGGCAGAACAGATATGCTGTCTTACCCCGGATCAGAATATCTCCCACCATTTCTCTCTCCATACCGAGGTGCATCAGCGCCCCAAGATAGTCCCGGTGGGTAAGTTCCTCCGCAAATCTGGCATTCACGGGATCCGTACGGATACACCGGATCGGCCATGCTTCCTCATAGCCCATCTGCTCCGCACTTCCGAACCGGACGATTTGCCGGATGCTGTGTTCCCGCCCACCAAAAAGCGTGAAACCGACAGCATCGATTTCACGCTCCATCTGCAGGACGTCACTGATCTCACCTTCGTTCAAAAATGCGGAATAAGTATACAGCCCCTTTCGATAAGCCTGCTCTGCCAAATCCAGCATTCTCTTGTGAAAAGAATTATCCATACATGCTCCATTCATCCGTATGCCCTCTGCAGAATCCAAGTTCCGCCTATGGGCATCCAGCCGGATCACTCTCTATACCTGTGCAACAACAAAAATGTTGTAGATTGCTTTGATCGCTGCCTCGAAGTCTTCATTCTTCACACCGATGATAATATTCAGCTCGCTGGAACCCTGATCAATCATCTTCACATTGACATTGGCATGGGCAAGTGCTGCGAAAATCCTGCCCGCCGTACCTCTTGTAGACTTCATGCCACGTCCGACAACCGCAATGAGTCCCAGATCCGATTCCAGTTCCACATTGTCCGGCTCTGTCGCCTTATAGATCCCGGAAATGATACTCTGCTCTTTTTCCTCAAACTCTGACTGATGAACCAGAACCGTCATGGTATCAATACCGGAGGGCATATGCTCAAAGGAAATTCCGTTATCCTCGAATACCTGCAGAATTCTCCGGCCAAAACCAATCTCAGAGTTCATCATATCTTTCTCGATGCTGACAGCGCAGAAGCCCTTCTTACCCGCGATACCCGTGATCGTGTATTTGGCCTTCTGAAGCGTACTCTCTACAATCCAGGTACCTTTGTCTTCCGGCGCATTTGTATTCCGGATATTGATGGGAATCCCTGCTTTCCGAACCGGGAAGATCGCATCCTCGTGCAGAACCGTGGCTCCCATGTATGCAAGTTCCCGAAGTTCCCGGTATGTGATGGTCTCGATTGCTTCAGGATTCTTGATGATTCGGGGATCCGCAATCAGGAATCCGGACACATCCGTCCAGTTCTCATACACATCCGCCTTGGCTGCCTTTGCAACAATAGAACCCGTAATATCGGAACCCCCCCTGGAGAAGGTCTTCACTCTTCCGTCCTCCATCGCACCGTAGAAGCCCGGAATTACCGCACGCTCTGTCGTCTTCAAGCGCTCTGACAGAACTGCGTCTGTTTTCTCTGCATGGAAGGTACCGTCCTCATGGAAAAAGATAACCTCCGCCGCATCAATAAATGTATACCCAAGGTAATTCGCCATAATGATACCGTTCAGATACTCTCCGCGGCTGGCAGCATAATCATTTCCTGCCTTGGCCTGAAAATTCTTCCTGATCACCTGAAACTCCTCTGCCAGTGACAACTGCAGATGAAGTCCGTCAATAATCTCCTGATACCGCTCTGCGATCTTCTCCAGCGCCTCGGAGAAATCCTTGCCCGCCTCTGCCAGTGCGTAGCATTGATACAACATATCCGTTACTTTTGTATCCTTACTGTCTCTCTTACCCGGTGCACTCGGTACCACATAGACACGATTTACGTCGGAACGGATAATCTTGCCTACTTTCTCAAACTGGCTGGCACTTGCCAGAGAACTACCACCGAATTTCACTACTTTTTTCATAACCTTACAAACTCCTTCTCCTCATCGTTTCCCATGAATCCCTCATCCAAACCGGGGGTTATCTCGATACGCGGATAAAGCTGACTGCACCGATTGCATCTGCTGCCGCCTTTGCATCGCGCTCTGTCATATCTCCTGTCAGGAATCCGAGTTCTCCCGCAATTCCCGCATCCACATACTCTACCGCGCCGAATTTCTCTGCCACACACTCTCTGCAGGAGGTTACCCGGACAAAGAAACGTCCCGTAAGCTCTCCCGGATCAGACAATGTCTGCTTCTCGTCCTTCCAGTCACACGGAATCCTGCGTCCCTGATTTCTGGCTATCTCCACAATATCCGATACCACTGCGCTGGCGGTAGGCAGCATGCCAGCGCCGCTTCCGTAGAACATCACGTCTCCGAGGGTATTGCCATGCACCAGAATTCCATTGAATACATCATTGACCGCATACAGCGGGTGTCCCGGGAAAATCAGAAACGGTGCGACCATCGCATATACTTTATCCTCTGTTTTCCGGCTGAATCCGAACAGTTTCACTGTTGCCCCAAGCTTCTTGGCATACGCGAAATCCTCTGAACTGATTCCGGTAATTCCTTCTGTGGGAAGTTCTCTGTAATCCACCGTTTTCCCGTAGGCGATGGACGACAGGATCGCAATCTTTCTGGCTGCATCATACCCTTCCACATCCGCTTCCGGATTCCGTTCTGCATATCCCTTTTCCTGAGCCTCCTTCAGAACCTCATCAAACGCGGATCCTTCCCGCTCCATCTTGGTCAGAATATAGTTCGTGGTACCGTTCAGGATACCGGTAATGCTCTCCACCTTCTCCGGTGTCAGAGACTCATTCAACGGGCGGATGATGGGAATACCACCCCCGACAGAAGCCTCAAACAGATAATGGCACCCGTTCTCGTTTGCAAGCCGCATCAGTTCCGGACCATACTCTGCAACCACCGCTTTGTTAGAAGTACATACGCTCTTGCCGGCAAGAATCGCACGTTTGGAGTAATCGTATGCCGGATTGGTTCCGCCCATTGCCTCACAGACAACATTCACCGCCGGATCATTCAGAATATCCTCATAATGATCGGTTACGATATGCTCAAACGGATCCCCCGGAAATGTCCGCAGATCCAGAATATGGCTTACGCAGATCTCATCTCCGATTCTCTCCTCAATCTGTTTCCGATTGGTCATGATTACCTCTACGATTCCTCTTCCGACTGTACCATAGCCTAACACAGCAACACTAAACATATGCTTTACTCCTTCGCAATTATTTTCACGTTATGAACGCCCTTTTTCTTCTCCATGGCTCCGATCATCTCCGATACATCTCCCGTGGTAGGCAGGATCTGCATACTGAGACTCAGGGAAGCGACACCGCCGATCGGAATACTCTGATGAATCGTCAGAATATTCGCACCGCATTCCGCAATGGATTTCAAGACCTCTGACAGTAGCCCCGGTTCGTCATCCATCTGAAAGGTCAGATTGATGGTGGTTCCCTGCGCAGTTTCATGAAAAGGAAAAATATCATCTTTGTATTTGTAAAAGGAGCTTCTGCTGATCCCAACCAGATCGACAGCTTCCTGTACGGACTCCACTTTGTTGGTATCAATCATACGCTTCGCTTCCACAACCTTGATGAGAACCTCCGGCAGCGCCCGCTGCCGCACCACATAATACCCATTATGCTCTGCCATGATACTTCTTTCTCTCCATGTAATACAAGTTGTCTTTGCATCGCAAACAATTGTGTTTGACTGTTCTTCACATGCGGACATTTGTGTGTCACCGTGATACAGTGTAGCATATGTTACAATTCTATGCAACTGTTTTTGTTTCTTTTTTCTACTTCTTCATCTTCGGTTTGAACACAAGGCTGACCAGATATCCAAAAATCAAAGCGGCTCCGGTTCCTGCTGCCGCCGCCCGGAATCCACCGGTGAACAAGCCAAGGGCTCCCTCTTCGTCAATCGCTTCTTTCATTCCTTTCATCAGGTTATGTCCGAATCCAAGCAGTGGTACACTGGCTCCCGCTCCGGCGAAATCCGCAAAGGGTTCATATAGCCCCACTGCACTGAGCAGTGCCCCCAGCACCACCAGCAAAACCATAATTCTCCCGGGCATCATCTTCGTCTTTTCCATCAGAATCTGTGCCAGTGCACAGATCAGTCCTCCCACCCAGAATGCATTTACATATGCCATACATTGAATCTCCCTTTCTCCTGTATATCGGTGCGGCGTTTTTCCCGCAAACCAAAAAGCAGGCCGGAATCACCTGCCATTTGCCGATGATCCAGCCTGCTTCTTACAGGTATTCTTACCTGCTAGTATTCACTTAACGGACACAATGTATTCATTGCCCCGTAAAATTCCACGGAGCGTTTCTGTCGTATCGAAACTGTGTTTCCTATCCGGCAAAGACATACTCCGTAAGTTCCTCCACAATCTCCCGGAGCGTTTTCCCTTCACAGTCAACGGTCTCATCCGCATACTGTTCATAGAGCCTGACCCGTTCCTCATAGAGATCGGCAAGCGTCTGTTCCGGCCGCATCGCAACGCCGCGCTCTTTCAGATCCCCCAGACGTTCCGCTACCTCTGCAAGCGGCAGTTTCAGGTACACTACCCTGCCCAACGTTTTGAAATGATTCATGGCCTTCGTTCCATAGACAGCACTTCCTCCGGTAGCCACCACGCTATTGTGAACCAGAAGTTCCCTGTTGACTCGGTCCTCCAGTTCCAGAAAGCCTTCCAGCCCGTCTTCTTCGATAATCCTATGCAACAGCCGCCCTGCCTGCTCCTGAATCACCAGATCGGAATCCACGAACCGCATTCCGAGTTTTTTGGCAAGCACCACGCCGACGGTACTCTTCCCCGCGCCCGGCATACCGATGAGAATCAGGTTATCCAACATATGCAATGACTTCCACTTCGCACAGAACATTCTTCGGAAGCTGCTTTACGGCAACACAGCTTCTGGCAGGTTTTTCTGTAAAATACTTCTCATAGACTGCATTAAATGTGGCGAAATCAGCCATATCAGCCAGGAAGCAGGTTGTCTTTACCACGTCCTCATATCCGCATCCTGCCTCTGCAAGAATTGCTCCCACATTCTTGATTGCCTGCTCTGCCTGAACGGTAATATCCCCCTCCGCAATCGCACCGGTTTCCGGAATAATCGGAATCTGTCCGGATGCGTAGAGCATATTACCAACAATAATTCCCTGGGAATAAGGTCCGATCGCTGCCGGTGCCTTTGTCGTACTCACTTTCTGTAACATCACTATTTATCCTCCTCATCAAATTCTACCGTCACATAGAAGCCCCGCGGGTTCTCCACAACATCCTTCACGATACCGCTCCTGCTCTTCAGCTGCCGGTTGAACGGATAATTGCCGGACATCGCAAGGGATGGATCGATGGTATAGTAATAGTTACTGGGCAAAACCCCTTCCGTTACCGTAACCGTCTGTCCTACCGTAAGCAGTCCCGGCCGTTCCATTTTGAATTCCATCCGTCTCACTTTCTCACCTCATATCTATGTGCTTTCCTGTATTCTACTATCGATTCATGACCATTTCAAGATGTTCTTTGGCATTCCGTATGCTGTCCGCCTCTGACTCCGTCATTTTCTCCGGCTTTACTTTTTTCACTGTTTTCTGAAGATTGGCAATGGCATCTTTCCATCTCGTTTTCTGCTCCCCGGACAGTTCCTTTTTATGGGTGGACAGATAGTTCTGGGCTTCGAAAAGAAGACTCTGGGCATCCTGGTACAGATCCATATTGGTAATCCGCTCTTCGTCCGCATATTCATTGATCCGGGCATCCCTGATGGCCTGTTCAATCTCCTCCTCGGTCAGATTGGAACTGGCCGTAATCACGATGCTCTGCTCCTTGCCGGTTGCAAGATCCCGTGCCGATACCTTCACAATACCGTTCACATCAATATCAAACGTCACTTCGATCTGTGGCACTCCCCGCATTGCTTTCTTGATGCCGGTCAGCCGGAAATTACCGATCAGCTTATTCTCTCTTGCAAGCTTCCTCTCTCCCTGCAGAACCTTGATATCCACCGAGGTCTGGAAATTGGCGGCTGTGGTGAAAATCTGGCTGTGACGTGTCGGAATCGTGGAGTTCCGCTCGATCAGCCTGGTAGCAACCCCGCCCACGGTCTCAATGGCAAGGGACAAGGGCGTCACATCCATCAGAAGCAGTTCATTGAGAGATGCATCCCCTGACAGTTTCCCCCCCTGTGCCGCAGCTCCCAGCGCCACACATTCATCCGGATTGATCCCCCGGTCCGGCTCCCGATCGGTCAGCTGACGTACCTTGTCCGCAACAGCCGGAATCCGGGTGGATCCGCCCACCAGCAAAACCCGGTTCAGATCCCGCATGGTAATGCCTGCATCCCGCATCGCTTCCTGCACCGGAATGGCTGTTTTGTCCACCAGATCAGACGTCAGACGATTAAACTGTGTTCTTGTCAGCGTAATATCCATATGCAGCGGTCCGTTCTTGGTGTTGGCAAGAAACGGCAGATTCACATTTACCTCCGTCATGGAAGACAGTGATTTCTTCGCTTTCTCCGCCTCTTCCCGAACCCGTTGCATGGCAACCGAATCTCTGGTAATATCCACCTTTGTCTGGGAATAGAATTCCTTCGTCAGATAATTCGTCACCCGTTCGTCGAAATCATCCCCACCCAGATGATTGTTGCCGCAGGTAGCCAATACCTGTATCACACCCTCTTCGATCCGTATGACGGACACATCAAACGTACCGCCTCCGAGATCATACACGAGAATCGTCTGGGACTGCCCGTTATCCAGTCCGTAGGCCAGTGCCGCCGCCGTTGGTTCGTTGATGATACGCTGTACCTGCAATCCTGCAATCCGTCCCGCATCCTTGGTTGCCTGTCTCTGCTCATTATTGAAATAGGCCGGTACCGTAATCACTGCCTCCGTGACCGGCTCTCCCAGATAACTCTCCGCATCCTTTTTCAGTTTCAGCAGAATCTGTGCCGAAATATCCTCCGGTGTATACTGTTTATGATCTATCTTGATTTTCTGATCCGTTCCCATCTTCCGTTTGATGGAGAAAATCGTTCTGGAGGCATTGGTAACCGACTGACGCTTCGCCGTATCCCCCACCAGTTTCTCCCCGTTCTTCGTAAACGCAACAACGGAAGGTGTCGTTCTGGCACCTTCCGCATTGGGAATCACTACAGGTGTGCCGCCCTCCAGGACAGCCACACAACTGTTTGTCGTGCCCAGATCAATGCCAATTATCTTACCCATCTCGAAAACCTCTTTTCCGTAAAAATCTCACTACAAACATTGTATCATTCCGTTTTCGAAAGTACATTAATTCGCCATAAAATCTGAGCACACTTTATTAAAAAAATATAAATTGGCGTAAATCTCCGTCACCAGCTATTTGCCAAGTTCGAACATCTCAGTCTCATAGACATTTCCGTACACATCACGAATCGTGTACATGGTAATCAGGTAACACTCATCTCCGTTCACATAATTGTAATCCAATACGGTATCCGAGTAGGAAACCGGCTGTCCATACGCGTAATACTCCATGTCACCGGTCTCAATGTTAATCTCCCCGAAAGCAAGATCTATCCTATCGCTCGCTTCAAAATTCATATAGGTGTCCCCGCTGAGACTCTCCATGGTCTCGAAATCCACCGGAACATACCCCAGAAGCGTACCCACCGGATAGTCCTCGTCAAAGTAAATCAGCAGCAGTGCATCCTGATCATTGACATACCCCAGTGCACATCCGGTCTGTGACCATGCCCCGGTGTTCGGATCCGTATATTCATCCAGACAGTAGTATGCACAAGGCACATTGTTGATATACTCCCAGCATTCCGGAGGCGCTATCAGAATATTGCCGTATGAATCTGTCCGCTCGTAATAATCCTCTCCCAGCAGAAGCCCTTCCGTGTCGGTGGTCATCAGAATCATGGTGACCGTCACATCCGTTACGATATCCCAGAAATCATCGGACATCTCAATCACTTCACGCCCATCCACAAATGTCGTTTCCAGCACATAGTTTCCGGCCTGTGTCCCTTCTTCCACATACTCTTCCACCACGTCACTGTCATACCAGGATCCGGCATAATCATCCACATAACTGTCACCCTGATACCCATAATACAGGCTGACAAAGGTATCATAGAACCCAAGCACCTGATCACTGTACCCCAGTTCCACCATGGATTCCCGGCCATAACTGTACTGATCAATCAGTTCAAAAGGAGAATATGCCGCAATCCCGTGCCCATACAGGTAATCGCTCTCCGTATATGCAACCGCGTTCACCACTGCATTCATGACTGCGGTGGAATAATCGGTATGATAACTGGTAACCAGTGTGATCAGATCTACCGAATCCGAAGCTTCATACCGACCACAATTATTCCGCGCCTTATAATACTCCGCATAGTTGCCTCTTTTCAGCTGTCCGGTCAGATCCTCCAGATAGGTTTCATATGCACGATAGACCGCATCCACACGGTCCAGATCGATCATGGACATGGATCCCACGGAATTGTTTGCCTTCAGAGAAGCCATATAATCCGTGATAATCTGTTCTCCGTATGCAATACTGGTCACAGAATCATCGTCGATGGTATTCAGCCAGTTGGTGTAGAACATACCGACGCCATCCACCAGGCTCTCTGCCGCAAGCATGTAATCGGCAGACGGTTTCAGGGCAAGTGCAACCTCCAGTGTACACATATCACACGCGTCGAAAAGAACACTTTCAAAATGAACGCCTGCATCGACCAGCGCATTTCCCAGTTCATAATCTACCAATGTCCCCTGGAAAAGATCATCCTGTCCATAGCCGATGGGAACTCCTCCGCCATGATCCCACAGAACCAGAACATATTTCTCTGCCGGATACTGACCTGCTGCAAACCGGATGAAATCCGTCAACGTCTCCGGCTCAACCATGCTGACTCTCCCCAGATTCTCCAGTTCAACTAGGTTTCCATTCTCCATGCAGAACCTCTGGCAGGTATTCCCTTTGACAATATCGTTATGCCACTGTGTACAGCCACCGGTCTGGATAACAATATTGGTATGCTCCAGATCTGCCTCCATCATTTCCTTGAAGTCTTCCGTTGCACACCCCCCGTTTGCCTCCAGATTCGAACCGATGACATACATCATAACGGTTGTCTTTTTCTTATCCTCTCCCGGTACGGGATTCGTTGTACCGTTTGTCCCGGGATTGATATCCGGATCATTCCCCGGATCTGCCGGATCTGTCTGATGGCTCGGATTCCCCTGCGTCTGAACCGGATTACCTGTCGCCTTGTCCCGCTGACTGTTTTTGTTGTTCACACGGATCAGAATCGCCACCAGAACCCCGATGGCGACTGCCAGTACTGCAATCACCACCACCGGAACTACCGGGTATCTTTTCTTCGGTTTCTCCGGTGGAATACTTCCGCCAATGCTGCTCCCCGACTGGAGCGCATTGTTCTGCATAGAGGAGTAATGCACCCGCGGCTGCATCTGTGGCTGTGTATAATTCGTATGTACCTGGGGCATAGACGCTGCCACGGGCGGTACCGGTGTCTGCGGTGCGGTCACGGGCGGTACGGGTGCCACGGGTGTCATCGGCGGTACCGGCTGTTCCGGCATACCGGATACCCTTGCGCCACAGTACGTACAGAACCGCATGCCTTCCTGCACCTCCCGGTTACATTGGGGACATACGTGCCTCACCACCTGCTTCGCACCGCAGTTGGTACAAAACTTCATTCCGTCAGGAATCTCCTGATTACATTGTGAACATATCATCTTTTCTCCTCTCTGCCGGCACTCCGGCCCCATCGTTTTCTGCACAGTTTTCCAATCATCCGGATGAGATGCACCAGCAGTACCCCTGCCGCACCACCACATATGTCAATCCATATATCCGTTGTCTGGGAACTTCTTCCCGGCACGAACAGCTGGATTGTCTCATCCAGAAATGGAACCAGGACCTCTGTGAGTGCTATGCGAAACCACTTCTTCTCACCAGTAAAATCCCATCTGCCGATTGCAACAGACAGAAGGATTCCCAACAACATATACTCGGCAAAATGAGCCGATTTGCGAAGAAAATGCTCCGTAAGAGCTGCGTTCGGCCACCCCACCTTATCCAGAATATTACCGATCACACCCAGCGCGTATGTGCTCTCCTCACCGGACAAATCCGCCGGCATCATGGATTGTACGAATATTCCCAGAATGACCGCCCCTGTCAGAGCGGTCCATAGTATCTTAGATCTGCTTCTCATTGTGCTAACGTCTTTCCGACATCCTTCATGTCGCTTTGTATTATACACCAATCGGCAGCGATACACAAGAAGCGCCATCATATACAACAGAATGACTTTTTATTCGCAGAGATGACTCCATACACGCAATCCTGACAACCGCTCCCCGATTATGACTCCGTATATTCTATGACAACGGCATGGGCAATTCCCGGAACCGTCTGTCCCTCATTGAAGCTGACCTTGCTGAGCAGGGCTCCCGTCGGTACAAACAGAATCCTTTTCCACTCACCGCTTTCTATTTTCCGGAGCAGGTACGCCGCGCAGGTCGCTGCCGCACAGCCGCAGCCGGAACCGCCGGCCTGGGTATCCTGTTCGTTGCTGTCGTAGATGGTCATACCGCAGTCCATATGCACATTTCTGATATTGTACCCTTTCTCATCCATCAGATCAAAAAGAGCAGTCTGCCCGACGCTGCCCAGATCCCCTGTCACAATTTTGTCATAATCCTCCGGTCGTCTATGAAAGTCATTCAGATGAGCCGCTATCGTGTCCGCAGCCGCCGGGGCCATGCAGCAACCCATGTTCATGCTGTCCTTGATTCCGTAATCCACAATCTTTCCCGTAGTGATTCCCGCAATTCTGCAATGATACAGCCGCGAATCCGGTTCCGAAGGCTGCTGACATTTCTTACCGGACAACAGGAATGCACCGCTGCCCGTTACCGTCCAGGTGGCGCACAGCGGACGCTGGCTTCCATAGTCCAGAGGATACCGGAATTCTTTCTCTGCACTGGCAAAATGGCTGGACGTGACCGCAATCACCCGATCTGCCATTCCTGCCTCGATCACCGCGGACGCAAGCTGCATCCCTTCTCCGCTGGTGGAGCATGCCCCATAGATACCGAACAGGGGAATCTCAAACCCCGCAACCGCACCGGAGGAGGCAATGGATTGTGCCAGCAGATCTCCTGCGAAAACGTACCGGATCTGTTCCGTTCCCATATTCATCTTATCCAGGACAAGTTCCACAGCCTTCTGCACAAATTTGCTTTCTGCCTTCTCCCAGGTATCTCCTCCCAACAGATCATCCTTGGCAATAAAATCAAAGAATTCCCGGAGGGGACCTTCGCCTTCCTTGGTTCCGACGGCAGATGCTGCCGCCTGAATGTATATCATGTTCTCATACTCATAGCTTTGTTTTCCGCGCTGCGCCATAGTGTCCTCCTGCTTTTTCTATCTATTGTGCGTCTTTGACGGCAGATTATACATGTCCCTATCGAATGATTCCGCGATGCACCTTTTCCGACGGACTGCATAGGATAACATCAAACAACTTTTTGGAGCTACTATGGCAGAAACAATTGTAATCGATGCCGGTCACGGCGGAACCGATCCCGGTGCAGTCTATAACGGTCGAATTGAAAAAGATGACAATCTGAATCTCGCCCTTGCTGTGGGGAATATTCTGCGGGAATATGGCTATAATGTTGTTTTCACCAGAACGGACGACATATATGAGACCCCTTACCGCAAGGCGCAGGAGGGAAACGAGGCAAACGCCGATTATTTCGTATCTATCCACCGCAACTCCTCCCTCTACCCCAATCAGTATAACGGCGCGGAAACTCTCGTCTACAACCAATATGGTCCGGCAGCCGAAATGGCAGAAAACATCAATCGGCAGCTGGCAAACGTAGGCTTCAAGGATCTTGGCATTGAAGAACGTAAGAATCTCATTGTCCTCAACCGGACCAGAATGCCGGCACTTCTCGTGGAAGCCGGATTTCTGAATTCCGATGTGGATAATACGTTATTCGATGAACGATTTGAAGAAATCGCTTATGCCATTGCCAACGGAATTGATCAGACTCTCTCCGCAGGAAGGACACCCTGAGCCTCCTGTTGTCCCGGCGGACTGCAAAAGAAAGAAGACCGATGTCTATCCGTCTTCTTTCTTTTCCATGTACCATTCTACTCTGTTGTCTCCGGCCGCATAACACAGGGCTGCCGAATAGCCTGCAAAATCCTTTTCTTCGTAGGTCACGTCCTTCTGCCGCAGGGTAGAGAAGGATGTCATGTTCTGGGTCATGCCAAGCCCCGTATATTTGATATATGCTTCTTTCCGGCACCAGATCCGATAGAATGCAGCCAGACGATCCCGCTCATCCGTCTGACGATTCACATATGAACGCTCGTCCTCACAATAGTATCTGTTCAGAATCTTCTCCCGCATTCCCCGATGCTCCTGAATATCTATTCCCACCGGAACCTCACCGATAGCGCAGGCCACATACTCTCCGGAATGGGACAGATTACAATGTATGTCCGGATAATCTTTCAGATACGGTTTGCCCCGGAACACCGGCATTCCGGGTGTCCGGGCAGGCTCCCCATGATCTCGCATCTCCCGCTCCGCCTTCCTATCCTCTGCTACATAGCCGAATCGGACCGGCGGCTCATGACATCCTGTCCAATCCTCCAATGCCTCCTGTAATACCAGAGAAGCCCCGAGACGTCTTACTCTGTCTTCCATGGAAACACATGCCGTCACCTGCCTTTTTCGTTCCGGTGACAGTTTTTCCATGGAGGCTTCATACACGTCCGGGGACTTCCAATGGATGATATTCTTCACATAAACTCTGATCATTCTTCTGTTTTTTCTTCCGGCATCACGGCGCGGATATTGATCTCCACCAACTGCTTCTCGTCTACGGTATGCGGAACATCCGTCATCAAACAGGATGCGTCTTTGACTTTCGGGAACGCAATGACATCCCGGATGGAATCTGCACCCGCCATGAGCATCAGCATTCTGTCAAATCCGAATGCGAGACCTGCATGGGGCGGAACCCCGTATTTGAACGCATCCAGGAGGAATCCGAAACGATCATATGCCTCCTCGGGCGTGAATCCAAGAACCTCGAACATCTTCTCCTGAACATCATGCTGATGAATACGCACACTGCCGCCGCCAAGTTCGATTCCGTTCAAAACGATATCGTATGCCTTGGCTCTGACACGTCCCGGATCGGTATCGATATAGGGAAGATCCTCCTCCATCGGCATGGTAAACGGATGATGCATTGCCACGAAACGACCCTCTTCGTCACTGTACTCTAACAACGGGAACTCGGTTACCCACAGGAAATGGAACTGATTCTTATCCAGGATCCCCTGCTGTCTTGCAAGTTCCAGACGGAGTGCTCCCAGAACGGCATATACCGTTTTGTTACGGTCGGCCGCAAACAGAAGCAGATCCCCCGGCTTACCGTCCATCGCTGCAACAATTGCATCCAGTTCCTCTTCCGTCATGAATTTGGCAAAAGAGCATTTTCTGGTGCCATCGTTTGCAATCGCAATGTATGCAAGCCCTTTGGCACCGTAGCCTTTGGCAAACTCTACCAGCGCATCAATCTTCTTCCGGGGCATCTCACCCTCGCCCGTTGCATTGATACCGCGAACGGAACCGCCATTTCTGATCGCATCCGCAAAAACCCCAAACCCGCAATCCTTTACCAGTTCAGAGATATTCTGTAATTCCATACCGAATCTGGTATCCGGCTTGTCGGAACCGTAGCGATCCATTGCTTCCTGCCATGTCATACGCGGAATCGGAAGCGGAATGTCAATGCCGATGGCATCCTGAAATACTTCTTTCAGAAGTCTCTCGTTCACATCCAGAACATCCTCTACATCCACAAAGGATAACTCCATATCTACCTGCGTGAACTCCGGCTGTCTGTCTGCACGGAGGTCCTCATCACGGAAGCATTTCACAATCTGGAAATATCTGTCATAGCCGGAACACATCAGCAGCTGCTTGAACAACTGAGGGGACTGGGGAAGCGCATAGAACTTGCCCGGATGAATACGGCTGGGTACCAGGTACTCACGCGCCCCTTCCGGTGTGGACTTGGCGAGCATCGGCGTCTCAATCTCCAGAAATCCTTCTCTGGTCATGAACTCACGGATCTTACAGGCCACACGGCTGCGCAACATCAGATTCCGCTGCAGATCCGGACGTCTTAAGTCCAAATAGCGGTATTTCAATCTCAATTCTTCTTTGGTCTTGGAATCCTCTTCAATCGGGAACGGAGGAGTCTCTGCCTCCGAGAGAATACGGATCTCTTTTGCACGAATCTCAATCTCTCCTGTCGCCAGATTCTCATTGACCCCGCCTGCACGGCGTTCCACAACGCCGGTAACAGCAACAACAAACTCACTGCGGAGTCTGGCTGCTTTCTCAAATCCGTCCGCGTCTATATCCGTTCCTTCGAAAATAATCTGCAGAATACCGCTTCTGTCCCGCAGATCGACGAAGATAATTCCTCCTTTATTCCTGCTCTTCTGAACCCAGCCCATGACCGTGACGGTCTTGCCCACATCTGCTGCGTTCAGTTCTGCACAACGATTGGTACGCTTCATACCCTGCATTGATTCTGCCATGCTGTCATCCTCCCCATCTGCCCTATTTCAGAGCTTCTCTATAGAATTCACGGAACTCGGTATATCCTTCCGCCATTAACTGCTCTTTCTGGAACTTCTTGTTCTTATTCATTCTGGCAACCAGAACCTGTCTGCCCTGCTCCCGTTCCTTCATGGCCTCATCCATGACCCGGGCAAGTTCCCCGGTGGGAAGTCCCTTCTCTACCAGATATGCGATCATCGTTTTCTTGTCCGGAATCCGGAAGCCGCTCTCGCAGAGCAGCAGAACGATTCTCTCGAATCCGATGGAGAAGCCGCAGGCCGGTACATCATTACCGGTAAATCTGCCGACCATCTTATCATAGCGTCCGCCACCGCCGCAGCTTCCGCCGAATTCCGGGATCGCGATCTCGAAGATCGTTCCCGTATAATACGACATTCCGCGCACCAGGGTCGGATCGAATACCATCTTGAAATCCGCGCGTTTTGTTTTCTCGACGCTCTCGATAATCTCGGTAATACTCTGGGAAATCTCCTCATCCAGATACTCTCCCAACTGTTCCTGCATCTTCCGAACACCCTCCAGAGTGTTCTCCACACCATCGAAAAGTGCACAATATTTCTCAACACTGTCTGCCGCAAAGCCCTCTGCCAGCAGTTCTTCTTTTACGCCTGCAAGACCGATCTTGTCCATCTTGTCCAGAATGATGAACACCGTATCATACATATCCTCCGCAAACCCTGCATAGGCAGCCATTGCTTTCAGGATACGTCTCTCATTAATCCGGATCTCAAAGCCCTTGAACCCCAGTCTGCCCAGCGTTGTTGTGGTCGCCAGAATCAGCTCAATCTCCGCCAGATTGCTTGCCTCCCCCAGAATGTCGATATCACACTGCATGAACTGGCGGTATCTTCCTCTCTGAGGTCTGTCCGCGCGCCATACGTTGCCCATCTGGAGAGCCTTAAACGGATTCGGAAGATTGTTCTGATTGTTGGAATAGAAACGAACCAACGGAACTGTCAGGTCATACCGCAGTCCCATGTCCACCAGATCTGCCTCCGTCCGGGCAGTCTCCAGATTCAGTTTCTCGCCACGCTTCAGAATCTTGAAAATCAGTTTCTCATTCTCACCTCCCTGCTTGCTGCTGATATTCTGAATATCCTCCACGCAGGGTGTTTCGATGGACGTAAATCCGAAAGAAGCATAGGTTTCCTTAATTACGCGAATCACATAATCGCGAATCTCCATCTCCCTCGGCATAATATCTTTCATCCCGGTAACCGGTTTCTTTATCAATGACATATCCGTGTACTCCTTATACAAACTATCCAATTATTTTACACTTTCTTCCGTCTGAAATCAACCGATTTTCTCAAAATGACATCTGACACGATGCCCCTTTCCGCAATCCCGCAATTCCGGCCGCTCTGTACGGCATTGTTCGGTTGCATACGGACATCTGGTATGGAACACACAGCCTGCCGGCGGATGGATCGGAGAAGGAATCTCACCCTGCAGCGGAATCGTCTTCCGACGGTCCCTCGGATCCATATTCGGAACCGCGGACAGAAGGCTTTTCGTATAGGGATGCAAGGGATTCTGCATCAGTTCTTCTTTGTCTGCTTCCTCCATCACATGACCCAGATACATCACAACGATTCTGTCCGAAATATATCGCACCACATTGATATCATGGGAAATAAACACATTGGCAAGGTTACGCTCCCGCTGGATCTTTTTCAGCAGATTCACAATCTGGGCCTGTACGGATACGTCCAATGCGGACACCGGTTCATCGCATACCAAAAAAACCGGATCCTGTATCAATGCCCTGGCAATGCCCACACGCTGACGCTGTCCGCCGGAAAACTCATGCGGGTAGCGATGATAAACCGCCTCCGACAATCCAACCTGGCGTAACACATCCTCCGCCTTTTCCCGCCGATTGCCCTTGAATTTCTGGATGACCAGTACTTCTTCCAAAGCATGCCCGATGGTCATTCTGGGGTTCAGCGAACTGTAAGGATCCTGGAAAACGATTTGCATGCGCTGACGAATTTTGCGCAGTCTGTGTTCGGAATAATGGGTGATATCCTCTCCCTGAAGCCGGATGGTTCCTTCCGTAGGATCCGTCAATCGCAGAATGGTTCTGCCGAGGGTGCTCTTCCCACATCCGGTCTCTCCCACCAGCCCCACAGTCTCTCCTTCGTACACGGTGAGGGAAACATCATCCACGGCATGCACCGCTTCACTTGTTTTGCCAAGTACGCCTTTCATCGGGAAATACTTCTTAATATGTTCTGCCTGTATTACGACTTTTCTCTCTTCCATAGCACTACTCCCCGAGCTTCTTTCCGGCAACCGGATAATGGCATCTTACCCGGTGTCCCTGTGATACTTCCGTCCATTCCGGTTCTTCTGCCCTGCACCGGTCCGTTGCATACGGGCATCTGGATGCAAAACGACATCCGCCCTCAATCTGTGACAGAAGGGGAAGACTGCCTGCAATCATATATAACTCCTGACTGGTATCGGTACTCATCTGCGGGATGGATCTGATCAGTCCGATAGTATATGGATGCATGGGATGATCGAAGATCTCCGTCACGCTGCTCTCCTCCACCATCTGTCCCAGATACATCACCATCACCCGGTCACAGTTCTCTGCAACCACCGCCATATCATGGGTAATCAGTATTACGCCCATGTTCTCCGACTGCTTCAGTTCCTGAATCAGATTCATAATCTGCGCCTGAACCGTTACATCCAGCGCAGTTGTCGGCTCATCCGCAATCAGCAGACGGGGCTTACAGCTCAATGCAATCGCAATCATGACACGCTGACGCATTCCTCCGGACAGTTCATGCAGGTACTGCTTCATCCTCTTACCGGCTTCCGGGATTCCTACCTTGCGCAGCATCTCAACCGCCAGAGCTTCCGCCTCCTTCCGATGGAATCCCCGGTGAATCCGAATCGCTTCCATCAGCTGATTGCCAACGGTATACACCGGATTCAGGGAGCTCAAGGCATCCTGGAAAATCATCGCAATCCGGTTGCCTCTGATTTTGTCCATATCTTTGTACGGGATCTCCATCAGATTCTGTCCTTCAAACAGAACGGAACCGCTATAGATCACCTCATCCTGTTCATCGTACAATCGCATGATGGACTGGCTTGTAACACTCTTGCCGCAGCCGCTCTCCCCAACGATTCCGACCATCTCGCCCCGCTCCACATAGAAAGAGACACCATCCGTGGCACGGGTTACTTTTTTCTTGGATTTGAACGATGTGGAGAGATTCTCCACCTCCAAAACTCTCTCTGCCATACGATTCTCCTTCCCTACTTCGCCTTCGGGTCCAGAACATCCCTGATTCCGTCCCCCAACAGGTTCAGTCCGAATACGGACAGCGCAGTGAATCCTCCCGGGAAAACGATCATCCACCATGCTTTGTGCATGACCTCCTTGCCCTCATAGAGGATATTCCCCCAGCTGGGTGACGGCGCCGGAACGCCCTGTCCCAGAAAAGACAATGCCGCTTCCGTAATAATCGTGCTGGCAAATACGAAGGATACCTGCACGATCACCGCCGAGATAACGTTTGGCAGAATATGATGCAGAATCACGCGGGCAGGAGACGCCCCCACCGCTTTCATTGCCTCAATGTACAGCTGGTCCTTGACCACCAGGGTCTGGGACCTGGTAATCCGGGCAATGTCGGGAATATTGACAATAATCAGTGTCAGAATCACGTTCCTGATGCCGGCGCGCAGGAAAGCCATCAGTGCAATTGCCAGCAATACGGACGGAATTGCTTTCAGACTGTCACAGATTCGCATGATTACAGCATCCAGTTTCCTGTAGTATCCTGCCAGCAGTCCCAATGTCATACCGATCAAAACGGCCGCAACCACAACCGTAAAGCCGGTCAGCATCGATACCCTGGCTCCATAGATAACCCGTGCGAAAAGATCCCGGCCATACTTATCCGTCCCGAACCAATGCTGTCTGCCCGGCGCCTGAAAACGAATCTTCGGTGCCACATCCAGCGGATCCTGACAATACAGTGGTGCGAAAACAGCCATTAGCACAATCACCAGGATAATCACGCCGCCGATGACCGCCATTTTATTATTCAGAAATCTCTCTCGTCTCTCTTTATGTAACATCGTCTTACTCCATATCAATTCTGGGATTGGCAAGTCCGTACAGAATGTCCACAATCAGATTCACAAGGACACTCATCACAGCGACCACAAGAATGGTCGCCTGAATCACTTCGTAGTCTCTTCGTCCCGCCGAGTTGATTACCAGTTGTCCGATTCCCGGTATATTAAACACATTCTCCACAACGGTTGCGCCGGCCAACAGCGCGATAAAGCTCTGTCCGATGACCGTGATAATCGGAATCAGCGCATTGCGGAACGCATGTTTCCAGATTCGTTTTCTCTGTTTGACCCCTTTTGCAAGCGCCATCTTCATATAGTCGCTGTTCAGCACTTCCAGCATGGCGTTTTTGGTCATTCTGGTAATCAGTGCGGCCTGCATCAGACCGAGTGCGATCGCAGGAAGTGTCAGATACCGGATGTGCGTGAGAAATCCCGCCTCCCGGACCGTCTTATACCCTGCAACCGGAAGCCACTTTAATTTTACCGCAAAAATCAGAATCAGAAAAATTCCCATGAGGAAGCTTGGAACAGATATTCCGGCCAGTGTCAGCGCAGATACCGTATTGTCCGCAGCACGTCCTTTTTTTCTGGCAGCCAATACGCCCAGAGGAATTGCAATGGCAACGGCAATGAGCATAGCATACAGGGTCAGATTCAATGTCGGAACGAGATGCTCCCAGAGAATCGTACCCATGGGTTTGTCAATAAAGATGGAATGACCCAGATCCCCGTGGAAAACTCCCTTCAGCCATTCAAAATACTGCACGGGCAGCGGATCATTCAACCCCATACTCTCCCTTAACGCCATCACTTCATCCTCGGTTGCCAGGTCGCCCAGAATCGCACGGGCGGGATCCCCCGGTGTCAGATGGATCAGGGAGAAAATCCCTATGGAAACCAGGAACAGAATCGGGATTAACGATAAAATTCTCTTCACAATAAACTTTTTCATAAAACTGCTAAAAGATACCCGGAGAAAGATTGCACATTCCCCGGATATCTTTATCCTTTCCCATGACTTGGAACATCATTATATCGTATTGTGTATTATTTGTACACCTCTGCGCTCCAGAGAAGAGGTCCCTGGAAATAAGAAAGATGATTTACTTTGGCGGAGGACACGGAATAGAGCTGATAATCACCGAACTTGGATATCTCCTGTCCGTCTGTAATGGTGAACTCCTGCAGTTTGCTCCATACGTCAATCGCTTCCTCCAGAGAGGATGCAGCGTAGAAATCAGCCACGCCGTCAAGTACTTCCTGATCCGTTACCCAGCCTGCCCAGTTCGGATTGTAATAGGATAACTGCGTCGGCAGTGCATTGGTAGAGAAGGTTGTGATAAATGCGTCGTATTGGTTCTCATCCGCTCTCTTCTCCAGAAATGTAGACCAGTCATTGGCATCCACAACGCACTTGATTCCTGCGTCTTCCAGCTGCTGCTGGATCACAATCGCAGCCGTATAGAATTCCGGATAACTTGTTGTGACGAGGATGGTAAAGGTTTCTCCGTTGTATCCGGCCTCATCCAGATAGCTCTGTGCCAGTGCAAGGTCATTCGGGTTATAATTCTCGCAGCCGGCCTGTGTATACCACTGCGCCTGCTCCTGAATCATCAGGGAACCATCCAGTCTGTAGAATGCAGGGTCTGCATACATTGCCAGCAGAATGTCTTCGCAATCCAGTACAGCGTTGATTGCATGGCGGAATGCCGGATTGGAGGCAAGACCTGCTTTTTTGTTATATACAAGTGCAGGATAACCTGCTACTTCCTTGTAGATGATGTAATCATCCTTGCCTGCAAACTGATCGTAGTTGTCTGCCGGAAGCTTATATGCGAAATCATACTCAGAACCGAGTCCTGCGATTCTGGTGGAATCTTCCGGAACGAAATCATAATACAGAGTCTGAACGGCTGCTTCCTTGTAGCCTGCATAGCCGTCGATCACCCCTTTGGTTCCATACGGAACATAGTCCTCAAACCTGGTCAGTTTGATGTACCGGTCTGCAACCCACTCGTCAAATACATAAGGACCGGTTCCGATGAACTCTGTTAACAGACCGGTTTCCGGATCCACGCTGTCAAGCGAAGACGCGGGGAAAATAATAGCGGTATTCCCGGCACCTGCCATCAGCTCATTCAGGAAAATGCTGGGGGTAGCAAGCGTAATCTGTACGGTGTAGTCATCTACCACAACAAATCTTGCATCGCCAACCAGAGAAGCCGCATTCCCATAGCTGTCAATCCAACGGTTCAAAGATGCTGCCACATCAGCGGCCTTCATCTCCTGTCCGTTATGGAAAGGAACCCCTTTCCTCAGATTGTATGTATATACGGTGTGATCGGAAGAAACGGTATAACTCTCGGCAAGCTCACATGCTACACCGAACTTTGCATCCATGGTTACCAGTGACTCGAAAATGTTGCTGTACGCAATCTGCTTGGTAACTACCGCGCTGGTTTTGTTACAATCCAGTGTAGACGGTGCGGCGGTCAATGCTACATGGAATTCTGTATCCAATTCTCCTTCTGTTACTGCGGTACCCTCGATACCGTCTGTGAGCTGACTGTTGTCGCTCTCCTGTGTTGTATCTGTGTCACCTCCGGCTTTCTGATCGTCGGAATTCTTACTACCGCACCCGACGAAAAGAGTTGTAACAAGAGCGACAGATAACAATACCGATAAAACTCTTTTTTTCATTGTTCTCCTCCTTCTTACAGAAACCTGAAAGGATTCCTGCTGTCATGTATTATGGCAATTATACATAAACCTACTTATTTGGTATATTAGTATGTTGCTATCTTTTGACATTATTTTGCTCACAAGAAATATTACACATATTGCATATATATTTCAAGAAATTTTTCGTATATAATATGAGTCAACTCACAGGAATATCCATTCCGGAAACGCGTCTTGGGAATTACGAAGTGATTTCCCGGTTCATGTTGTATGAAGGAATACCATTCAGAAAGCGACGATTATTATGCAGTACTTTATTCATCATGTCAAAATCATAGACGGAAGCAATTCTCCGGCATATTACGGCAATGTGGGCATCCGGGACGGCCAGCTTGTGATCTGCCCTGCACAGCCCTCCCTAAGTGCCGATTCGATTTCCATTGACGGGACGGGGCTTACGCTCTGCCCCGGCTTTATCGATTCCCACTCCCATTCTGATTTGTGTATGGGAGCGGATCCTCATCGGACCTTGTTTGCCAAAGTATCCCAGGGCGTAACCACGGAGGTAAACGGGCAGTGCGGGTATTCTCTTTTCCCGATTCATCCTGCCAATTCCGAGATCAGCATCGGAATTCTGGGTGGGTTTGTATCAGACCGGATCCGATCCGTTCTTCCCGGCATGAAACAATATTCGGATTATATATCCTATGCCGGCCAATGTAATAACGTGACCAACTCCGTCCAGCTGGTAGGTCACTGTCTTCTGCGCGGCGCCGTCATGGGTACCGAGAACAGACCGGCAACGCCCAAAGAACTGGATACAATGTGTCGGCTGTTGGATCAGGCCATGCGGCAGGGGGCGAAAGGGCTCTCTTCCGGACTGGTGTATATCCCCGGAGCATACTGTGATCATGCAGAATTGACTGCGCTGTGCAAAGTCATTGCACCTTACGGCGGTATCTATGCAACCCATATGCGGAATGAAGCGGATGAAGTGGAGCATTCCGTTGCAGACTCCATCGCCATCGCCAGAGAAGCCGGAGTGAAACTGGTCATTTCCCATCACAAAATCTGTGGAAAGCAGAATTGGGGACGTTCCGTGAAAACACTGGAACAGATAAGATGTGCCCATGAGGAAGGGGTTGCGGTTTATCTGGATCTCTATCCGTATCATGCCACCATGACAAGCCTGGATAACTGTATTCCGCCGCAATATATGTCCGCCGGCTTCTCCCATCTGAAGGAATTGCTGGCAGATGCCGATTCCCGCAGAGAGATTACCGCTCAGATCAAACAGAATCCCGCTGCCTATGATAATCCCTACATCAATACCGGCGGTTTTCATAAGATTATGGTCTCCGTTGCGCCGGGCACACCGGACGCAGTCGGGAAAACGGTTGCGGAATACGCCGATTTGTATAACATGGATCCTTTCGATGCATACTACCAGCTCCTGATTGATAATGACAATCACTGCATGGCCAGCTTTTTCTCCCTCTCCGAGGACGAGATGCTGTCCATTTACGCAAGTCCCTATGCCATGATCGGTTCCGACAGTATTCTGAATGAGGCGGGCGGTCCGTCTCACCCGAGAGCATACGGCAGTTTCATCCGCCCTCTGGCAGAATTTGCCCTGAAACGCAGACTACTGCCTCTGGAGCAGGCTGTTTACAAACAAACCGGACTGACCGCCTCTGTATGGAATATTCCCAACAAGGGGCTGATCCGGGACGGCTACGATGCCGATCTTGTACTGTTAGACGAATCCAAATTGCGTGACATGGCTGATTTCCGGGATGGAACCCGTCCTGCCCAAGGTGTTGTTATGGTCATGAATGCCGGACGTATCATCTACGAAAACAATCGGTTAACCGGCGAATATCCGGGACGTGCATTTTAGAAGAGCAAGCCCCTTTTTCAACGGTAAATGCTTATTGGGAAAAAATGCATATATACGGAGCAATATACGGGGATTGGAAGTCTTCGTTTTCTAAGTAATCCATTCCCTGTTTACCTCCATATACATTTCCATTTTTCTCCGAGTCATATGACCAACCGGACCGTTTGCATCCACAGCTGTTATGGGATAAAAATGATCCGACTCCTCCACTTTCTCAAATTGTTATGATTGGATGCCGGTTTTTCTTTCCCTTATTTTTGCCCTTATGAGGGGTCATAAACAAGGGGAGAACAATATACCACGATTCCTGGAAATACCTGACCAAACGTCCACTATGACCCCTATGATTCCTCAAACAGTCTCTGTTTTCGTGCAATCATCTCATCAATCTTGTCCATATACAAAGCAACATCCTTCACATTTTCGCACCGTTCAATCCGGCCGTCCGGGAACACACGCTTGGTAATCGAACCCGCTCCCAGCGCAACGATCGTCTGTTTCTCCTCCATAATGAGAATATTATAGATTCCGTTCTTATCTTCCCTTGCGTATCCTACATTTTCAAAATTTCCTGTCATGTTTTTCTGCCGGTACAGATAATATGGTTTCATGCCCATTCTGGAGGCTCCCTCCGCAGCGATGCGCATGGTTTCCTCCGTATTGTTGGACATGATATATCCATTCTCCCGGATAAAGCGATTCAGTTTGGAAGCCCGCTTGATGGCGAGGGAATGAACTGTCAGGCTATCCGGATTCAACGCCTCAATCCTACGGACCGTTTCAGCCACATCCGCATCCGTTTCCTCCGGCAGCCCCAGAATAATGTCCATGTTGATATTATCGAACCCGATCTCCCTGGCAAGACGGAATGCATCTTCCACCTGCGCCACGGTATGCTGTCTGCCGATCAGCTTCAGCGTCCGGTCGTGCATGGTCTGCGGATTCACGGAGATTCTGCCCACCCGGTGCTGCTTCATGACCTCCAGCTTCTCTCCGGTAATGCTGTCCGCCCGCCCTGCTTCCACGGTAAATTCCTTCACACGGGTCAGATCGAAGGTTGAACGGATCTTCGTAAGCATCCGGTCCAGACGTTCTGCCGACAGTGTCGTCGGGGTACCTCCCCCCACATAGATGGTATCCAGCTGCTTATCCTTTACCAGCTCGGCCACACAGTCCATCTCTTTGCAAAGGGCATCCAGATACTGATCCATTCTCTTTTCCCAGACGCACAGCGGATAAGATGTAAAAGAGCAATACAGACAGGTTGTGGGGCAGAAAGGAATCCCGATGTACAGGCTGTAGCCGTTCTCGTAATGGATCCCGTCCAGAATCGTGCGTTCCCGTTTTGCAATGTCGATGCTAAGCTCCGCTTTCTGTCTGCTGACGAAATGATTCTGCTGCAGATACCCGATGATTGCCTCATCCGACATATTCTTTTCCAGCATGGTCATGGCAAGCTTTGTCGGCCGGATTCCGGTCAGATTCCCCCATGGAAGTTCTTTGCCGGTATAGTCCCTCAGACATTCGTAGAGGAATCTCTTACATACCGCCTTGCGGTAAGCGGTCACCTCCTCCGGAGACGGCTCCACTCCGTCTGTATCCTCTGCCCCCTGCTCTGCAGTTGATGTCTGTACCTCATTCTCTGCACCCTGATCTGCGATTGCTGTTTGTACCGCATTCTCTGCGCCGTAAGGTCCATATACTCTCCGGTACTCCCGCAGCAATGTCGTTGGACTCCAAACAGAGATCGCGCACTCCTCTTCTCCCGCCTCTACCACCAGAAGGCTTACGTGCTCCTCCGTAATCTTTGGCCGGCTTCCAACCGCCACCTCTATCTCTTCCTGTGGAAAAAAAGACCTGACGATCGCGTTCACGTCGTATTCATATGTCATATCATTTATGCGAATCTGAAGCATCCTCTGTACCTCTGTTTTCTGTCATTCTCTTCCCGCACCGTCCCGGTGCACCGGATCATGTAAAAATCCGTTCTGCATTAACAGCAAAACGGATTATACTGTTTCTCATGGCCTATTGTGGTTTGATCCCCGTGTCCCGGATAACAGACCGTTTCATCCGGCAGAGGGAACAGACGCTCCCGGATACTGCGAATCAATGTGCCCTCATTGCCCGTCGGAAGATCTGCCCTGCCCACAGATTCCTGGAAAAGAGTATCTCCGCAAATCAGCATACCGGCCTCCCGGACGTAATAACAGCAGCTGCCCTTCGTATGTCCCGGTGTTGCAATTACTTTCATCGTAATCCCCGCAATTGTGATCTCTTCTTCATCCCGCAGATACACATCCGCATCCACTTCATAGGGTCTTCCCACCTGATCAGAGCAGTTTCTGGCGGCACTGGTCAGCAGTTCCTCTTCCTGCTCATACGCATACAGCTTCGCTCCCGACAGTTCCCGCAGTTTTCCGGTTCCGAAGATGTGATCGAAATGTCCGTGGGTCAGACAGATTCCTGCCACACGAAAGCCCTTCTCTTTTAACTTGTCAAACAGGTATTGTCCCAGATCTGCAGGGTCAAAGACGATCACATCCCGCTCGCCCTCCTGCTCCTCCCTGTATAGAAAATAGCAGTTCGTCTGTACCGCACCTATCACGATTCTACCGATTTTAATCATTATCCTCTGGCCCTCACTATATCCTGAACATTCGGAATACTGCGCAGTTTCTCCATGATACGGGCAAGTTCTTCCTTACCCGAGATCTCGAAGTTGATTGTCATACTGGCAATACCCTGTTTACTGGTTCTCGTATTCAAAGACTGAATATCAATGTTATTCTCTGTAAGCACACGGGAGATATCTGCCAACAGCCCGCTGCGGTTGGTGGCGAATATATTGATCTCCGCCATGTATTTCCCTGTGTTGGAAACCTCAGTCTGCCATTCTGCGTCAATCAGCCGGGGTTTATCCAGTTCCGGAACGTTGATCACGTTCACACAGTCCGTTCTGTGTATGGTAATACCGCGTCCCCTTGTTACAAATCCTACGATCTCATCTCCCGGAACAGGATTACAGCACTTGGAGAAACGAACTGCAAGATCATGGATTCCTTTTACGATAATACCGCTTTCAGATCTGGGCAGGATCTGTCTATTCTGCCCAATTTCCTCCAACACTTCCTCATCCGTGATCTGTTTCTTATGATCCCTCTCATAGAATTCCAGCATCTTATTGATGATCTGGCCTTCCTTTAATCCACCGTGTCCCACTGCCGCCAGCACGGAATCCCAATCCTTAAATCCGTACTTTGCCATCAGGGCATCCATATATTCCGCCCTCATGATTTCCAGCGTATTGATGGTCTTCGCCTTACAATAAGCAGCCAACAGTTCTTTGCCGCGGATGATATTATCTTCTTTTAACTCACTCTTGAACCACTGAGTAATCTTATTCTTGGCCTGGGTACTCTTCACGACACTCAGCCAGTCACGGCTGGGTCCCTTGGAGTTCTGGCTTGTCATGATCTCCACACGGTCACCGTTCTTGATCTCATAATCAATGGTCACAAGCTTCCCGTTGACCCGGGCGCCCACCATCTTATTGCCCACCGCACTGTGTATGCTGTAGGCGAAATCAATCGGCGTGGATCCTGCCGGAAGATTTTTTACCTCGCCGGTAGGGGTAAAACAATACACACTGTCAGAAAACAGATCCAGATCGCTCTTCAGCAGGTTCATGAATTCCTTATTATCGGACATGTCCCGTTGCCATTCCAGAATCTGCCGCAGCCAGACCAGTTTCTCTTCCTCCTGCACTTCCACTTTCTTGCCGTCGGATGCTTCTTTGTACTTCCAGTGGGCAGCGATACCGTATTCTGCCGCCTTATGCATCTCATAGGTCCGGATCTGTATCTCAAATGGCTGACCGGAGGAGCCGATCAGGGTAGTGTGCAGTGACTGGTACATATTTGCCTTGGGCATGGCAATATAATCCTTGAACCGCCCGGGCATCGGCTTATAGATCTCATGGATAACCCCCAGACAGGCGTAACAATCCTTTACGGAATCCACAATAATCCGCACCGCAAACAGGTCATAGATCTGATCCAGCGTCTTATTCTGGTTCTTCATTTTCTTGTAAATGCTGAAAAAATGTTTCACACGGCCATCGATCTGAGCCTTGATGCCGGCACTGGCAATGTGTTTGCTGACTTCATCCACAATATCCTGAATATAGCGTTCCCGCTCCGTTTTCTGAATCGCAATCTTATCCACCAGATCGAAATAGATCTCCGGTTCCAGATAGCGGAGTGACAGGTCATCCAGTTCTACCTTAATCTTACTGATACCGAGTCGTTGCGCAATCGGAGAATAAATATCCAGAGTCTCTCTTGCAATCCGCTGCTGACTCTCCGGAGGCTGATGCTCCAGCGTTCTCATATTATGCAGTCGATCTGCCAGTTTGATCAGAATCACACGGATATCCTTTGCCATTGCCAGGAACATTTTACGCAGGTTTTCCGCCTGCATCTCCAGACGGTCAATGCTTCCGTTTACCTCAAACTTCAGTTTCTGCAGTTTGGTTACACCATCTACCAGAAGAGCTACTTCTTCCCCGAATTCCTTACAGATCTCCTCATACGTTATGATGGTGTCTTCGATGACGTCATGCAGCAGACCGGCCGCAATCGTTTCCTTATCCATCTCCAGATCCGCCAGAATGATAGCGACACACAGCGGGTGGATGATATAGGGTTCACCGGATTTCCTCCGCTGTTCCTTGTGTGCTTCATCTGCTGTATGATACGCCTTTTCGATCAACGTAATATCGTCGGAGGGATGATATTTACGCACACGTTTAATAAGATCCTGATACAACTCCTCAGGACTCAGATATTCCTGCATAGATTCAATTCGTCCGTCATCAATGACCAATGGATATTTCTCTTCTGTCATAAGTGTCACCGCCATCTTTTCAGATTTTTCGTTGATCTTATTATTCGTTGATCTTATTTTCCTTCATAACGAACTGCTGATTCTAATCTATATCCTGCGATCTTCTCTCTTCCCTTCAATCCGGCAAGTTCAATCATTACAACCACGCCTACGACCACACCTCCCAGGGATTCCACCAATTTGATCATGGCCTCGGTGGTTCCTCCCGTAGCGATCAGGTCATCCACAATCAGAACTTTCTGTCCGGGCCGGATGGAATCCTTATGCATCTCAATCGTCGCGGTACCGTACTCCAATGCATAGGATGTTTCAACGGTTTCGCAGGGCAGTTTCCCCTTTTTCCGGATCAATACGAACGGCTTGTGGAGATTATATGCAATGGGGGTTCCGAAAATGAATCCCCTGGATTCCGGTCCTGCAACCACGTCGATGTCCAGATCCCGAACCAGGTCCTGCATGGTATCAATGGCAAGATGAAGTCCGTCCGCGTCCTGCAACACGCTCGTCACATCCCTGAAGATGATGCCTTGTTCCGGGAAATCCGGAATACTTCTCACGTATTCTTCCAATTTCTTCATATTAACTCTCCTCATATGTGGTATTGTCCTGAACAGAAACACTGCCTCACTGTAAATTATCATCTATTATAGTATGATTTGATAGTCGTTGCAAGCCCTCACCGAATAGAAATCCCCCGACAGATCACTCCGTCGGGGGATTGTAATGCATACACAATCGGCAGGCTTACATCATGCCGCCCATTCCGCCGCCTGCGGGCATTGCAGGGGTATCTTCCTTGATATTTGCTACGACAGATTCTGTTGTAAGCAGTGTGCTTGCAACACTGGTAGCATTCTGCAGAGCGCTTCTCGTAACCTTGGCAGGATCCAGAATACCATTCTGCACCATATCAACATATTCTTCTTTCAGTGCATCGAAGCCGACACCGATCTGGGACTCACGTACCTTATTGATGATAACGCTTCCTTCCAAACCTGCATTGGCAGCAATATGGAACAGCGGAGCCTCCAATGCTTTCAGCACGATGTTCGCACCTGTCTTCTCATCGCCTTCCAATGTATCTGCAAGTTTTGCAACTTCCTTGGATGCATGGATATATGCGGAACCGCCACCGCTGATAATACCTTCCTCCACAGCGGCTCTGGTGGCTGCAAGAGCGTCCTCCATACGAAGTTTTGCTTCCTTCATCTCGGTCTCTGTTGCCGCACCAACCCGGATTACGGCAACGCCGCCTGCCATCTTGGCAAGTCTCTCCTGCAGTTTCTCTCTGTCGAAATCAGATGTTGTCTCTTCAATCTGCATCTTAATCTGAGCGATTCTGGCTGCGATCTCATCCTTGCCGCCTTCACCGTCCACGATAATGGTGTTCTCTTTCTGCACTTTGACAGATTTTGCACGACCGAGCTGAGCCATCGTCGTATCCTTCAGTTCCAGACCAAGATCGGAACTGATTACCTGACCGCCCGTCAGAATTGCGATATCCTCTAACATGGCCTTTCTTCTGTCGCCATATCCCGGAGCCTTTACAGCCACCACGGAGAATGTGCCACGCAATTTGTTTACAATCAATGTGGTAAGTGCTTCACCCTCAACATCCTCAGCAATAATCAATAACTTGCTTCCGGACTGAACGATCTGCTCCAGTACCGGAAGGATATCCTGAATATTGGTGATCTTCTTGTCTGTGATCAGGATGTACGGATTATCCAGGTTGGCTTCCATCTTATCCATATCGGTTGCCATATAAGCGGAAATATATCCTCTGTCGAACTGCATACCTTCTACGAGATCCAGCTCCGTCTTCATTGTCTTAGACTCTTCAATGGTGATTACGCCGTCTCCGCTGACCTTCTCCATGGCATCCGCAACCATATTGCCCACTTCATCATCTCCTGCAGAGATTGCTGCCACACGTGCGATATGCTCTTTGCCGTTTACCTTGGAGCTCATCTTCGCGATTGCCTCTACTGCGCAGTCAGTTGCTTTTTTCATACCCTTTCTCAGGATAATCGGGTTAGCGCCTGCTGCCAGGTTCTTCATACCTGCATTGATCATTGCCTGAGCCAGAACCGTGGCAGTTGTTGTTCCGTCACCTGCCACATCGTTGGTCTTGGTTGCAACCTCTTTCACAAGCTGTGCGCCCATGTTCTCAAACGCATCTTCCAATTCGATCTCTTTGGCAATGGTAACACCGTCATTGGTAATCAACGGAGCGCCGTAGGATTTATCCAGAACAACATTTCTTCCTTTCGGTCCCAGTGTAACCCGGACGGTATCTGCCAGTTTATTAACGCCTGCTTCCAGAGCGGCACGTGCTTCTGCACCGTATTTAATCTCTTTTGCCATAATTCATAGCCTCCTAAATAATTACTTGATTATTGAATGATTGCCAGAATATCATTCTGTTTTACAACAATGTACTCGGTATCGTCCAGTTTCACTTCTGTTCCTGCGTACTTGGAGAAGATCACCTGATCTCCGACTTTCACTTCCATCTGAATCTCTTTGCCGTCCACAACTCCGCCAGGTCCTACTGCAATGACCTCTGCCTGCTGCGGTTTCTCCTTATTCTGTCCCGGAAGGACAATTCCTGACTTCGTAGTTTCTTCTGCTACCAGTTGTTTCAAAACAACTCTGTCACCCAATGGTACTAACTTCATGATACTGCCTCCTTATTATGTAAATGTGTTGATCTTTTTGTCTTATTAGCACTCGTTGTGTTTGAGTGCTAATCACAATTGTTATAATATGTTTTTTCCATACATAATGCAAGAGCAAAAAAGAATATCATTCCATGTCTTTCTCATAAAATACTCTCTTTTGCTCTCGATATCTCTTGTTTTCTCTTATTTGCTCACTTTTTGAAAAATTATTTCTTGTACAGCCGCTCGCGATACCCCGGTTCCTGCTTCATCTCCAGTTTGTTCTCAAACATCAGATACTGGACATCGTCAAATAGTTCCTCCAGGTGCTGTTCCACATTGTATTTCAGAATGCTACCGCAGGCAACACTAGGGGCCAGATGCAGATCCTCATACTCTCTGCACGCCTTCTGGATCCGTCCGATATAGTCCGCATCCTCCGATTCCTCCGCCATGGGAATCACCACATGGAACACATCTCCGTCGGTACGGCCGATCACATATTCCGGTTTGGCCTCCTGCTTCAGGATCCCGGCAACAATCCGAATCAGCCTGTCACTCTCTTCATTGCCATAATTCACATTGGCGTATTTCCAGTCATTGATATTCACGCAGATCAACGCAACCGGTATGACCTCTGCTCTATCAATGACACGGATACGATTCATGAAATATTCCCGATTAAATACTCCGGTCAGAATATCTTCTCCGGAATCGGTCATGGTAACCCGGTGTCTGGTGTCGGAACAGGTTCCTTCCTCCGGTTCTCCCTGCAGCACAGACATATAATTATATTCTTTCCCCAGATGTTTCATGAGTGCTTCCGCATCCTCGCGTCCGACATCCTCACCCAGGTATTCCCAATAGTATGTAATACGGTGCACCCCTTGTCCCAGCTGTTCGCCATCCCTGGATGCCCTGTCAACCCAGAACGCCTCGCCGGCGTTAACCTGTATGACGGGCGCACCATTCTCATCCAGAACCACTACGCCTACCGGAAGAATCCTTCCGATCAGTTCCAAATGCTCACACAGCATATCAAACGGTAACGATTTTGCTCTTTTGTCCATACTCCCTCCATCTGTCAGTTTGCCATACACCCTGATTTCATTATAAATTAGGATGTGGTCAAAGTCTACCACAATCAAAAGAAGCGGAGAAAAATCTCCGCTTCCGTCAATGCAATATCATTTCTGTCTGTCAAATGACTATTATCCCATTTTGAATCTGGAGGTGATATCCATCAGTTTTCCAACCGCATCCTGACAGGTCTCAACCAATTCGTTGTTCTGTACGGTTTCCGAAACCACATCCGTTGTCTTCCCTGCAATATCCGTTACACCGATGGTTGCTTCGTTGACCGTCGCATTGATGCCGTTCAGTGCTTCCGCAATCTCTGCAATGGTGGTTGTCAGCATCTCAACCGCCTTCTCAATGTCTACCATGCTCGTCTGGAATGTATTCGCGTCCACATTGTACTGCACGCTGACTTCATTGAACTGGGCGTAATCCTTGATTACCACTTTCTCCAGGAACTGGGCTGTCTCCTCCAGGCTCTTCGTCATCTTGTCAACCGCACCGTTCACTTCCAGAACGATTCCGTTGATGTCGCCCACCGTCTGGGACGTCTGGCTGGCCAGATTACCGATCTCCGTTGCAACAACGGCAAATCCTCTGCCCGCCTCACCTGCTCTTGCCGCCTCAATGGACGCATTCAAAGCAAGCAGACTGGTCTGGGAAGAAATCGACATAATGGCATCGGTCAGTTCATTTATCTTGTTAACGGCTTTGGACTCTTCGATAGCCATCTCCGTCTTCTTCTTAACATCCTGATACATATCGGTTGTTCTCTTGCTTGCCGCCTCTGTTGTCTCTTTCAGTTTGGAAGCACGTTCCATAATCTCGTAGGATATCTTCTCGCCGTCGCCGGACAGATCCCGGATTCCGTCAGCCGCATCCTGCATATGACCGATATTATTATTGATAGTCTCTGTTGTCGCACTTGTCTCCTGCATAGCAGCGGCCAGCTGCTCCGTTGTGGCAGAATTGTCGGTGCAGACATTGTTGATATTATTACTGATACTCCGGAGTTCTTCCACATCGTCGAAGATCGTTCTTCCTGCTCTTGAAATATCGTCCACAATCTCCCGCAGATTCGATCTCATCGCACTGACTGCACGAGCCATCGCTCCGCACTCGTCTCCCCGTCTCTTCATCCTGTCTGCGTTCGAATTCTTGGTGAAATCAAATTCTGCAGTCTGCTGCACGATCCGGGTAATCTTTCTGATCGGAGCCGTCATGAACATACTGATCAGATACGCAATCACAGCGAAAAAGACAATGCTTCCCACCATAATGCCCACTCCGTAATTGGTAATCTTCTTGATTCCCGTCATGACTTCATTCTGATCCGCGGTAATCACCAGAATCGTATCATCCGTCAGGATCTTATAACTTGCATACTTCATGACACCCTTATACAAATACGTGATCGTCTCAGGTGCCGGACGCTGCCCCTTGGCCATCTTGGCAACCAGTCCCTTAACCGCATCGTTGGCAACGGGATTGCCCACCTTCGACTGATCCGGATGGAACAGCATCGTTCCCACACTGTCTACCAGATATGCGTAGGAAGACGGAAGTCCATCCAGTTTCACCTTGGCAAGTCTTATACTGTAATCTTCATATGTAAGGGTTCCTTTGGATGCAATGTCACTGTTAACAACATCCCCATAGGCCTCCACCGTATCCAGCATGGACGCCTCCATCCTCTCATTTAACTGTTCTTTACTCTTCCCTGTCAGCAACAAGATCGTTGTTGTATTGGATACAAGCACTGCCACTACCACCACAAGGATGATCTTGAACCCAACTGACCTGAAGAAATTCACTTTCTTCTCCATAATCTTCCTCCAGAATAATTCATTCTCGCGCTCTGCATCAGGGCGACACAATCATATTACCATATTTCTTTCAAAAAAGAAACATTTTCAACAATATTTTTGCCGAATTCTGATTTTTTTTGTGAAATATGGAAATAGATCAACCAATGAAACACGCATTTGCCCGTTCCAAACCAGAGACTTGCAAATTTTTCTTTTTTCTGTACAATAGAAACAGTGAATCAATGTAAATAAGTAATAACCCATCATTGGGCAGAATGGAGTAATCACAATGATCAGTGCGAACAACGTAACACTCAGAATCGGTAAAAAAGCATTATTTGAGGATGTCAACATCAAATTTACAGAGGGGAACTGTTATGGACTGATCGGTGCCAACGGTGCCGGTAAGTCAACATTCTTAAAAATACTGTCCGGGCAGCTGGACACCACCACCGGTGATATCGTCATCACCCCGGGACAGCGTCTGTCTTTCCTGGAGCAGGATCATTTCAAATACGACGATTATCAGGTCATGGACGTGGTAATCATGGGCAATCAGAGGCTCTATGACATCATGAAGGAGAAGGACGCCATCTACGCCAAGGAGGATTTCTCTGACGAGGACGGTATCCGTGCCAGCGAACTGGAGGGGGAATTTGCCGAACTGGATGGCTGGGAAGCCGAATCCAACGCGGCGATGCTACTGAACGGTCTCGGAATCGATCCTTCCATCCATTATGCAACCATGCGGGACCTGAACGGTAATGAAAAGGTAAAGGTACTGCTTGCCAAGGCACTTTTCGGCAACCCGGACATTCTGCTTCTGGATGAGCCGACGAACCACCTGGATCTGGACGCTATCTCCTGGCTGGAGGATTTCCTGATCGATTTCGAGAACACCGTCATCGTAGTTTCCCACGACAGATACTTCCTGAACAAGGTCTGTACCCATACCGCCGACATTGATTACGGCAAGATTCAGCTCTACGCCGGTAACTATGATTTCTGGTATGAGTCCAGCCAGCTTCTGGTGAAACAGATGAAAGAAGCAAACAAGAAGAAGGAGGAGAAGATCAAGGAATTGCAGGAATTCATCTCCCGCTTCTCTGCCAACGCTTCCAAGTCCAAACAGGCTACCAGCCGGAAGCGTGCTCTGGAGAAAATTGAACTGGATGACATCAAACCATCCAGCCGGAAATACCCGTATATCGATTTCCGTCCGGAGCGTGAGATCGGTAATGAGGTGCTCTCCGTGGAGAACCTGACCAAATCCATCAACGGCGAGCTCGTTCTGGATCATCTTACCTTCACCGTAAACCATGATGATAAGATTGCTTTTGTAGGCGGTAACGAGCTTGCGAAGACCACCTTCTTCAAGATCATTACCGGAGAAATGGAGCCGGACGAGGGCTCTTACAAATGGGGCATCACCACCTCCCAGGCCTACTTCCCCAAAGACAGCACGGCAGAGTTTGATAACGACCTGACCATCACCGACTGGCTCATGGGCTACTCCCCGGTCAAGGATGTTACTTATGTCCGGGGCTTCCTCGGAAGAATGCTGTTCCCCGGTGAAGACGGTGTGAAAAAAGTAAGGGTATTGAGCGGTGGAGAAAAGGTTCGTTGTCTGCTCAGTAAGATGATGATCTCCGCATCCAATGTCCTCATTCTGGATGAACCCACAAACCATCTGGATATGGAATCTATTACGGCACTGAATAACGGTCTGATCAAATTCCCCGGAGTGATTCTGTTCTCCTCCCATGACCACCAGATCGTGCAGACCACTGCCAACCGAATCATGGAGATTCTCCCCAACGGTGCCCTGATCGACAAGATCACCACCTACGACGAGTATCTTGCAAGTGATGAGATGGCCAGAAAGCGTACCGTATGGACCTCTTCCAACGACGATGAGGAAGCAGACGCATGAAAGCGGTAGATCTGCATGTCCATTCAGACTGTTCGGACGGAACCTTCTCTCCCGCCGAACTGGTTCAATATGCCGATGCCAAGGGCCTCCGGGCCTTTGCGTTGACGGATCACGATACCATCAACGGTGTCCCGGGAGCGATTGCCGCGTCCGGAGGCACCGTTGTTCAAGTCATTCCCGGAATTGAATTTTCAACAGAATATCATGGACGGGATGTTCATATCGTGGGATTGTTCATCCCCTATGAAAACCCAGCTTTCGTATCTGCGCTTCAGGAATTCACCGATTCCAGGGACGCCCGTAACCGGAAAATGTGCGACCTCTTGTGCCGTCACGGCATTCCGCTGACCTATGAAACGCTGTGTACTTCCTATCCGGACTGTGTAATTACCCGTGCCCATTATGCAGACTATCTGGTAAAACACGGCTATTGCGGTTCCAGGGAGGAGGCTTTTGACCGATACCTGGGGGATCACGCCTGCTGCTTTGTCCCAAGAGAGAAAATCACGCCGGTACAGGCAGTGACCCTTCTGAAGCAATACCATGCCATTGCCATTCTGGCACATCCGATTCTGTATCGTATGAGCAGCACGGCTCTGGATACTCTGGTTTGCGACCTGAAGGCCGCGGGGCTTGACGGACTGGAAGCCATCTATTCCACCTATCATCCAAGCGAGGAACGTCAAATGCGTGCACTGGCAGCAAAATATAACCTGCTCATCAGCGGCGGTTCGGATTTCCATGGAGCCAACAAACCCAAAATCGACCTTGGTACCGGAACGGGACACCTGTTTGTCCCCGAAGAGGTGCTGGATCAGCTGGAAACATCCTATCTTCTGCAAAAAAGGGAAAAAGAATGGGTGAAACAATGAAACCGAAAATGATTTTCAGTGACCTGGACGGTACTCTTTTCAATCATGAACATACGATTACAGAGCATACCAGAGAAGTGATTTTAGATATTCTGAACCGGGGGCATCGTTTCATCCTATGCTCCGGCCGCCCCCTGTCCAACATGCTTCGCATCAAAGAACAGATCGGGCTCGATGCACCGGGGCTCTATCTCATTGCCTACAATGGTGCGGTGATCTATGACTGCGATGCCAAAAAGACGATCTATGACAAGAAAATGTCCTATGATACGGTTCGCAGGGTTTTCGCCCTGTCCAGGGAATGGAACCTTCACTGCCACACCTATCAGGGAGACACCGTACTCTCCCCTGCGGATGATGCGGAATTGCAGGCTTATCTTGGTCCTGTCACCATGGAGTATACAATCATCGGCGATACGGACCCTGCATCGGTGCTTCAGTCCGAACCCTACAAGGTTTTAGTCATTCATCTCACCGACCATGCATATCTGAATGCTTTCCGGGAATACGCTGCTAAACAGCTTGGTCGGGAAGCCACCCTTTTCTTCTCCAATCCAAGATACCTGGAATTCCTTCATCCGGATGCCAGTAAGGGGAAGGCGGTCTCCTATCTGCTCTCCCACACGGGAACGGCAAGGGAGGACTCCATTGCCTTTGGAGACGAGCAGAATGATATCTCCATGTTGGAGGCTGCGGGAATCGGTATCGGCATGTGTAACGGGACGGAAGAAGTGCGCCGTATCGCAGACAGAATCAGCCGATATGACTGCGACCGGGACGGCGTTGCGGATATGATTCGGGAACTGCGGCTATAGATAACACAAATTGATTTCAGTATAAGAAGGGAGTGGCAGCCGCCACTCCCTTCACATTTCCAATATTTACCCTTCCACGATCAGATATCTTCCGTCGCCAACCGCAAATACCTCTTCTATCTCCAGCAGGGCATCCGCATCCCGATCCTCCAGGTCCACGCCCTCCTCTTCAAAATACTCCATGACATCCGCCTCCGATTGCAGGACAACGGCCAGACAGTCCGTCAGGAATTCTTCCGCTTCCTCCCTTGTCTCCGCAACCTTCTCCGGGAACAGCTTTAATTGATCTTTCAAAAAACAGGACAATACCGCATCATCATATTCGTACATATGCAAAATCCTCCAAATTATAGTTGACGCAAAATCTGATATACACCCTTCTCCCGATACGAGGGACAGATGTATTTTGCCTGTGCTTTCACAGCAGGCACCGCATTTTCCACCGCATAGCTCTCGCCTGCAGCCCGGACAAGTCCGATGTCGTTGTCATTGTCCCCGAATGCCATGGTTTCCCCCTTGCTGATTCCGAGGTACTGTTGCACCTGTATCAGGGCATTCCCTTTGTCCACACTCCGGTCCATGAAATCAATCCACATCTCTCCAGCCATACAGACCTTTAATGCAGAACCCCATTGGGGTATGAAAACCTGTTCTCCCAGTTCACGAATTCCCGGATGATACAATGCCAGTTTGATGATCCTGCCCTTCTCTGTCAGCAGATCCTCCACAATCCGGTATTGGTTCCGATATCCGTCCCGGATCAATGCCTCAAACTGTTCACTGGGATGTTCCATGACGGTTCCCTCCGGCGTAGAAGCCATGTAATCGTAACCGGGACCCAGTTCACGAAAGGTCCGGATCAGCTGCTCCACAGAGTCCTCCGGCATCTTCCGGATTCCGAGATTCTCACCCTGGTACATAATATGCGCACCATTCTCCGCAATATACCCGATTCTGTCCGCGACTTCATGAAACATGGTGCGGATGCTGTTGACGGCACGACCGCTTGCCACGAAAAAAATAATTCCCCGGTCCGTCAGCCGTTTGATTGTCTCAATCATCTCCGGATACATCGTAGGTGTGGAATCCGGAATCAGTGTTCCGTCTATGTCTGTTGCTATTAATCTGACCGCCATTCTGCTATCCATCCATTCTTCCGTAATTCCCGGTATACTCTCCCGACGGGTAACCCGACCACATTGGTATAATCTCCGTTTATCTTCCGAATATGCTTGCCAAATAATCCCTGAATGGCATAGGCTCCTGCCTTGTCCATAGGTTCCCCGGTGGCAACATAGGCCTCTATTTCTCTATGATCCATATCGTATACGGATACTTCGGTGCATTCCGAAAACGTATGCTCCTCATATATTCCGCCGGTTTTGCGGATCAGCGTCACTCCGGTGTATACCCGGTGTGTATCTCCCGCAATCTTCTCTATCATGCGTACCGCATCCGCTTCGTCCGCGGGTTTGCCGAGAATCTCTCCGTCCGCAGCAACCACCGTATCCGCTCCCAGTATAATACATACCTGGGACTCATATTCCTGCGGCAGATGCTCTGCCACATCCATTGCCTTTCTCTCCGACAACAGTTCCACCACACGGGCCGGATCGGTCTCCTCGATGTTCTCTTCTTCCCGGCTGACAATCACTTCGTACTCCAAACCAATCCCGGATAACAATTCTCTTCGCCTCGGGGAGCCGGATGCCAGGATAATCCGTTCTCTGCCCACACTGCCCGCCGTGCTTTTCATAGCTGTTTTGTATATATTGCCCGTCTTACTCATATCATCCGTCTTATCCATATTGCCCGTCTTGCTCATACCATCCGTTTTATCCATATCGCCCATCTGACTCATACCGTCTTCCTTACTCATACTGCTTATTGGTTTCTCTCCGGAACACGCGCTCATGCGTCACACCCTTCGGGTCTGCCACAGCCGCTTTCGCTTCTCTCACAAATTCATCCTGGGCGCACAGCAACTGTTTGCCGCGTCTGTCCACTTTCTCATAACTGCCGTCCGGCATCATCACATGGGCTTTCATCGTATCCCGAAGCTGCATGTCCAGGATATGCAGAACCTTATTCCGAAGGGGTTCTTCCTCCACCGGGAACAGGATCTCCACACGCCGCTCCAGATTTCGCGGCATCCAGTCCGCACTGCCCATGTAAATCTCGGGTTTCCCTCCGTTTTCAAAGTAGAAGATTCTGGCATGCTCCAGAAAATTCCCCACAATGGAACGCACCTGTATATTCTCGCTTACCCCCGGAATTCCGGTGCGAAGACAACAGATTCCTCTGACAATCAGTGAGATCTGTACCCCGGCGCTGCTTGCTTCATACAGTGCTGCAATAATATCCTTGTCACACAGGGAATTCATCTTGGCAACAATACGTGCCGGCTTTCCTTCTCCTGCATTCCTGGTCTCTCTGCGGATCAGGGTCAGAAAACGATCCTTGAGCCACAATGGCGCCAGCGATAATTTGTTCCAGCCGATGGGTTCGGAATAACCGGACAGCATATTAAAGACTGCCGTTGCGTCCTCTCCGTATGTTTCTTTGCAGGTAAGCAGTCCCAGGTCTGTATATAGTTTGGCCGTGGAATCATTATAGTTTCCGGTACCCAGATGAACATATCTGCGGATGCCATCCTCCTCCCGACGCACCACCAGCGTGATCTTGCTATGGGTTTTCAACCCCACCAGACCGTAAATCACATGACATCCGGCTTTCTCCAGCATTCGGGCCCACACGATGTTATTTTCCTCGTCAAAGCGGGCTTTCAGCTCTACCAGAACTGACACTTGTTTGCCGTTCTCTGCTGCCTGGGCCAGTGCGGCAATAATCGGAGAATGACCGCTGACGCGATACAGGGTCTGCTTGATGGCCAGTACATCCGGATCTTTGGCTGCCTGGCGGATGAACTCCACGATCGGCTCAAAGCTCTCGTACGGATGATGCAGCAGAATATCCTTCTGCCGGATGCGTTCGAAAATATTGCATCCCGCCGGCAGATCCGGCACCTCTGCCGGAACATGCTGCCTGTTCTTCAATTTCTCAAATCCCTCCAGGCCATATACTTTCATGAGAAACGTCAGATCCAGTGGTCCGTTGATCTTATAGATATCCTCGTCTTTGATGGACAATTCACGGCGCAGAATCTTCAGCAGATCCTTGTTCATGCCGGTCTCCACCTCCAGCCGGATCGCCTCTCCCCACTGCCGCTTTTTGATCTGCTTCTCGATCTCCTTCAGCAGATCCTCCGCATCTTCTTCGTCCAGTGACAGATCCGCATTCCGCATAATACGGAAAGGATGGGCACATATCACATCATAATTCAGAAACAGTCTGCTGATATTCCGCTCAATGACTTCTTCCAGAAGAATTATGGAACGGATACCGGAAGCATCCTTGGGCAGCACCACCAGACGCGGAAGCACACTGGGCACCTGCACCGTGGCAAATTCCGGGGTATCTTTCCTGCCGGTTTTCTTTTTCTTCTTCAGCAGTGCCCCAATATTCAGAGACTTATTCCGGATCAGCGGGAAAGGTCTGGACGAGTCCACCGCCATCGGTGTCAGCACGGGATAGACTTCATTCTCAAAATACTTATCCACGTACCGGTTCTGTTCCTCCGTGAGGTCCTCATGGTGTGCTATAATCTTCAGACCGTTCTGATCCAGTGCCGGAATCAGGGAACGGTTGTAGGTGGAATACTGCAAATCCACCAGTTCGTGGGTCGCACGGTTCACCGCCGCAAGCTGTTCCGACGCAGTCATACCGGCAATATCCTTCTTATCGTATTCTGCTGCCACCATATCCTTCAGGGATGCCACCCGCACCATAAAAAACTCATCCAGGTTGGAGGCAGTAATGCTCAGGAACTTGATTCTTTCAAACAGAAGATTCGATTTGTCTCTGGCCTCTCCCAGAACTCTCTTATTGAACAGAATCCAGCTCAATTCTCTGTTCGTGTAGTATTCCGACTTCATGAATTGTTTCATGCCTTATCCTCCCAACACCCCCGGAACCCCGTCCCGTAGTTCTGATAACGCATCCGTCTGACACGGAGTGCGCAGCATTCCATCCGGCGCAGACCTGCTATTTCTTTACCCGGATCACAATCCTGTTACTTCTTTACCCGGATCACGGGTTTGATGCTATATACTTCTTCAAAATATTCGGTACTCTTATCGAACAGTCCCCGTTCCAGAAATACATCGGTTCCCTCCGGTACACTGAGCACCAGTTCATAATCCTTCAGTCCTGCGGTCAGATCCCTGAACTTCTGACAATCCGTAATGGCAAGACCGTTTGCCACCTTCAGAATCGCAGTCAGCTTGGCCATAACAAGGTAATCCTGCGCCTCGAAGATTGTTTCGGAGGAATACCGGTCCATGTCAAGCCCATCCTCCTGAGATGCCTTGATGATATTGGCCACCATGGCACGCTCCTTGTGAGACAGTCCGATAATCTCGGTGGCCATGATGATATCATAGGCACAGCGTGCCGCATTGGCGATACTGATATACTTACCGCAATCCTGGAGAATGCCGGACAGTCGCAACAGCAGACGTTCTCTCTTGGAAAGCCCATGGATCTTCTTCATGGCATCGTAGATCGACATGGTAATCTTCTCAATGGCCGCAGAATCCTGCTCATTGCCGTGATATTTGTAGTTGATATTCCGGGCACATGCCAGAATGTCCTTGTTAAAATCATGCTCCAGCACCGTTTTGTTGCGTTTCTCCGCATACTCATATGCGATTCCGTCGCACAGCGTCACACCGGGCGCCCAGAGAAGTTCTGCACCCATCATGCGGATCAGACTCATGATGGTCATGCCGGAGATCAGGAGCTGTTCCACGTTTTCCTCCTCCATACCAAGCTCTGCCGCCAGTTCACTCTCGGTCTTGCTATGCAGTTCCGACAGGAACGCTCCGAACTGCTTCGCCTCCATGAAGCCGGGTTTGGTGACCATACCGGATCCGGTCCTCATAATCGTGGAAACATAGTCGTCCACCACGATGATATTGTCTATCTTCGTATCCTTCAGATACAGTTTGCGGAATGCGTCCAGCTGTCTGCTGATTAATTGTCCGATCACATCCTCCAACTGTGCCTTTCTTGGCTGCAAAGTATGCAGAATGTCCTTGATCCGCAGAATGCCCAGCCTGATATTCTGGGTCGCTACAAGGCTGTCCCTATCGAACAGGGAAATCTGCAGACTGCCACCACCGATATCCACAATCGCAGTTCCTTTCTCAATGAACTTATTGAACTTCTCACCTTTCATGGCGATGGATTTGTAATCCAGGAACCGTTGCTCGGAATTGCTCAACACATCAATCCGGATACCGGTTCGGTTTTGGATCTGGTCTAACAGAATGAGATTGTTCTCCACCTCCCGGATGGCACTGGTTCCGTAGGCCTTATAGTCCTCCACCTGATAGGTTCTCATCACTGTCTGAAAATCCCTGAGCACGCGGCACAGTTCATTGACCTTGTCGTTGCTCAATTTACCCGTCGCATAGGTCTGGGTGCCCAGATCAATTCTGTGACGGATAAAGTCAATCTCCCTCATGGTTCCTTCCTTGCCGAACTCGAAGATCTTCATGCCTAATTCATAGGATCCCACATCAATTGCCGCAAAAGTCTTTATTCCCATCCCTACACTCCTCACGCTATTTTCCCAGCAAATAATCAATAAACTGTTGCGCCGTTCTGCCGGACAGTCCTCCATGTGCCAGTTCCCATGCGTTGGCCTGTTGAAGAAGTTCCTCCTCCGGCATCCGGATGTGATTTCTCTCCGCCAGCGTCTTCACAATGGTCTGGAATTCCTTTTTCTCCGGTGCGGAGAAGTAAATTGTTACACCGAATCTGGCCACAAGAGATAATTTCTCCTGTACCGTATCATTGCGGTGCAGATCATTGTCATCCCCGTCCCTGTCAAGGAAGGACTCCTTGATCAGATGTCTCCGGTTGCTGGTAGCGTAGATCAGTACATTCCGGGGTTTCTTCTCCAATCCGCCCTCAATGACCGCCTTCAGATATTTGTATTCGATCTCAAATTCCTCAAAGCTCAAATCGTCCATGTAGATGATGAACTTGTAGTTCCGGTTTTTTATCTGGGCAATTACGCTGTTCAGATCCTGGAACTGATGTTTGTATACCTCTATGATACGGAGCCCCTGGTCATAATACCGGTTCAGGATCCCTTTAATGCTGGACGATTTACCGGTTCCTGCATCCCCGAACAGAAGCACATTGTTGGCCTTTTTTCCATTCACGAACGCCTCCGTATTCTCAATCAGCTTCTGCTTCGGAATCTCATACCCCACCAGATCCTCCAGATACACATGCTGAATGTTCAGAATCGGCACAATCTCAACGCCCGCATCCGTATGCTCCACCCGGAACGCTTTGTGCAGACCGAATCTTCCTACACCATATTCCCCGTAGAATCTGGTGATCAGCTCCTTGATTGCCACTGCATCCCCGGCCTTCCCCAGTCCTGCCGCAATCTCACAGATCCGGTCACGGATTCTGGTATTATAAACCTTGCCAGCTTCATCCGTAGGCGTAAAATCAAGCAGCAGTCCCAGTCCGGTCAGCCCCAGTTTCCCGATCATATCCGTAAAATCATACTGTATGAATTCCTGCAGAATCTCACAGTCATGCAAAGCGGCATCGTTCAGGGTTCCCTTTACCGCACCTCTGATCTCGCATGCCATAGAATAGGCATTCTCGCTGTTCACGATCAGATTGGCAAGGTAACAATGCCAGATATTGCCGTAGAAGCCGTGGCTTGCTGCCAGATCAAACAGTTTACTGACACATTCGCACCCCAGCGCCTTCCGATCCGCAAGATTATAGAACTCATTCTGATATTCCTCCATCAGCCACGCCATGTCATGGAACAGTTCATCCGTTCCGAAGCCGGCGTAGAGGATTAATTCCGAACCTCTCATCTGTTTCTCCATCCTGTATCCGTATTCCGCACAGGTCAGGGCTTCCGCACGTTCCGAAGCCTCCCCATCCCCCATACGCTCTAATAATTGCCCAGAATCTTCATTCTGCTGCATTCCTCCTGCAGCCCGAACAGGGCATTCTTGACTGCATCATCCTCCAGATTCCCATCAAAATCAATGAAAAACCGGTATTCCCAGTCCTTATCCTCAATCGGCCGGCTCTCAATCTTGTTCATGTTCAGTCCGTTGAAGATGAAATGGGACAGTGCCTGATACAGTGCTCCGCTCTTATGCTCGATCTCGATACAGATACTGACCTTACGGGCATTCTGCAGGAACATCTTCCTGCGGCTGACGATAATGAATCTGGTGGCATTGGTCTTACAGTCATTGATCCCTTCTTCCAGCACCTTCAGTCCATAGACTCTGGCCGCATATTCACCTGCCACGGCAGCCTGATGCACATCCCCTTCTTCACTGATCTTACGAGCCGCAAATGCATTATTCTTCATACCGATCTGCTGTACGCCCCGCTCATTCAGGTAATGAGCACACTGCATCAATGCCTGCGGGTGTGCGTAGACACGTTCGATGTCTTCCACCCGGCTGTCATCGGTTCCCAGCAGACAATGCCGAATCCGGATGACCTGTTCCCCAACAATATAATTATCAAATTCCATCAGAAGATCGTACACATCCGTAATATTGCCGGCTGTGGAATTCTCAATGGGCAGCACCGCGAAATCTGCCTTTCCCTCTGCAATCTCCACCATGGCTTCCCGGAAAGAATCCACATGATAGCTGTCCACGTCTTCTCCGAAATATTCCACCATGGCAGCCTGGGAATAAGCGCCTTCCGCTCCCTGGAACACCACCTTCACCCGATCGGTGGGAATCTCCCCCACACTGTCAAAGGAGAGTTCCTCTGCCTTTCCGTTTTCCCGAAGCAGCCTGTACTGCAGTTTCCGGCTCATGGCCATAATCTGCTCAAACAGTTCCCCCACGCCACATCGATTGAAATCATTGTGGGCCAATTCCTGAACGGTCCGGATCTTGTCCTTCTCCCGCTCCTTGTCCAATACTTTTTTGCCGGAGCCGATCTTATATTCCGCTACCTTCCGGCATACCTCCATCCTCTTCTCATATAATGCAACAAGTTCTCTGTCGATTCTATCAATTTCCTGTCTTAATTCTGTCAAATCCACGTAAAATCACTCTTTCTTTCGTATTTTCGCTGATTTTATCATATACCATAATTCCGTCCATAACAAGTATTCCCCACGGAAAAAGTGTTTTCAATCGGGCACATCCATATTATAATAAAAGTAATCTCCGGAAAGAAGGAATCCATATGAGCAAAAAAGCAAAACTCTCCATCGGCATTCTGGCAGCTGTTCTGATCATTGGGCTGCTTGTTTTCGCAACCATATACAAAAACCGGAAGATCCACAATCCGGAAGGAACTGTCGGAACCACAAACGGTAATCTCTATGACTGCAACAACGGATACTTTGCAGAGTATGAAGGAAGAGTTTATTTTGCCAACGCCTATGACGGAAATGCCCTGTATTCCATGCGGCCGGACGGAACCGATATGAAGAAGCTGACCAAGGTTCCTGTTTCCAGAATCAATGTTGCGGGCGGCTATGTGTATTTCTACCAGACCGGCGCATCTTCCGGCAGCGACCTGGGAAGTGTGATCCGCTCCATGGGAATCTACCGCTGCACCACATCCGGCAAGGACATCAAATGTCTGTACAAGGGTGTTGTGTTCAATATGCTGCTGGTGGAGGATTATATTTACTTTCACATGTATGACAAAGCAAGAGGGAATTATTTCTGTCGCGTGGATGTCAACGGAGAACGGTATGCGGAACTGATCGATTCCTACGTGGCTCCCGGTACGGTTTGGGGCACCGACATCCTCTATGCCGGCACCCAGAATGACCACAACCTCTACCGGTATGATACGAAAACAGGCACCTCTACCCGCCTGTACTCCGGCTCGGTATGGTGCCCTGTCTATCAGGATGGGTATGTCTATTATATGGATACCGCCAATCATCGCCGCCTCTGCCGGCTGAATCTGTCCAATGCCACGCTGACCGTCCTCACGCAGGACACGGTAGACTATTTCGTGGTTGGCAGCGATTATATCTTCTATCAGACCACCCGGACAGAACCGTCTGCCCTGAAAAGAGTATCTCTGGACGGCTCTTCCGAAACCGTCATCGCCTATGGGGTATACACCGGACTGAATATGACGGAGGATTTCGTTTATTACCGGTCCACGGATGACAGCTCCCCGGTGTACCGGGTACCTGCCTACGGATCCACCTCCGTCACCGTATTCAATGAGGCCAAAAGCGCAGCAATGGGACAATGAAGCACCGGATGCTCATAATACCGGGTCAACTCCGATAAGGGTTCCAAAACGAACCGGCGATTCTGCATGTCCGGATGGGGAATCACAAGATCTGTGGTCTCCAGCACCAGATCATCGTAGAACAGAATATCCAGATCCAGTGTCCTGGGTCCCCAGTGTATCAACCTTTCCCTGCCTGCCTCCTGCTCCAACGTATGCAGATAATCCAACAGTTCCCGGGGGGTATCGATTGTCTCAACGAAACATGCCCCGTTCAGGAAATTCTCCTGTTCCACCCCTCCGTATGGTTCCGTCTCATACAGTCTTGAACATCGTAATGCCCTGAAGTGATCATTGGCACGGATTGCTTCCAGGGCATTTTCTATGAATTGTTTCCTGTCTCCCAGATTGGAACCGTAGGACAGGTACACCCTATGCCAGCCCAGGGTAACACTGACATTCACATCCGCAAAAGGATATGGAATCGGCGCCTTCGGTTTATGCACCGTGACCGTAATCGTCCGTACCCCCGGAAAGCCCAGCAGCACCGCCCTCGCACATCGGTAGGCCACTGCTTCGATCAGATCATAGGATTGTCCGGTAGCGGTTTCCACCACGACACGGGTAATCTCGCCATAATGGGAAGACAATGTCAGATCATCCTGTCTCCCGGCCGGTTCCAGATCGCACTGCATGGACAGATCGATCTCAAATGGCTGCCCGGTCTGCTTCTCCTCCTCGTACACGCCGTGATATGCATAGATCTCGATTCCTTTCACTTCGATACAATCCATTTCGTTTCCACCTCTATTGCTCTCTCAGAATCGCTTCCGCCATCAGCACCGCTCTCCGGTTCGCCTGAACATCATGTACCCGTAGAAAGCTGACGCCCCGTTCTACCGCCATAACGGACGTTGCAATGGTACCCTCCACGCGCTCTGTAATCGGAAGATCCAATGTTTTACCGATCACAGATTTTCTGGAGGTTCCCAGCAGGACTGGATATCCCAGTTTGACGAAATAATCCAGATTCTTCACCACAGCCCGGTTCTGTTCTACCGTCTTACCGAACCCGACGCCCGGATCCAGCATAATCTTATCTTCCCCGATTCCTGCCGCCACAGCCAGGGCTGCACATCGGGCCAGACAATTGGCCACATCCTCAATCAGAGAAACATATTCGGTCGTATTCTGATTATGCATCAGACAGCACGCTGCTCCTGCCTTGGCAATCACCCCTGCCATCTTCGGATCATACTGCAAGCCCCAGATATCATTGATCAGATCTGCTCCTGCGGCAAGGCCCACGGAGGCGACCCCCGCTTTGTAAGTATCCAGTGAGATCGGAACATCGAATTCCCGACGCACCAGTTCTATCGCTGGAACAACTCTTGCAATCTCTTCCTCTTCGGAGAGCAGAGTATATCCCGATCTGGTGGATTCTCCGCCGATATCTATGATATCCGCGCCTTCCTCCACCATCCGCTGTGCCTGTCTCAGAATCGAATCCCGATCCGTATATTTTCCCCCATCGGAAAAAGAGTCCGGCGTCACATTCAGGATGCCCATTATATACGTTTTTCCGCTGTCTTCAAATACCCGATTTCCAATGATCATTCATTCACCCTCCGGTTTTCTGTTTTTCTGTTCTGCGGGCCAATAACACTGTTCTGCTGCCTGACAGTTCCAGCAGGGTCTGCTTTTCTTGTCGGCTCTGTACAGAAGTTCCCCCAGAACCTCCGCCTGCGAATCCCCCGGCAGATTGCCCCCTGCTTCCGCTCCATGTCCCCTGTGTCCGCTGATAGCCTCTGCAACCAGAGCAATCTCTGCCGCATCATATCCGCAGTCCGGCAGAATCCGTTCCGCAAGCTGTGCACTTGCCCGGGCATGATCCAGCCCCTGCTCATATTCCATGCAGCGTCCGATATCATGCAGGTATGCCGCCGCAAGCAGAATATCCTCCGAAAGATATGCGTTTCCATCATCCGGATTCCGATCCGTTGCAGGATTGTCCCCTCCCCCGCAACACGCCGCCGCATATTGCAGCAGCAGGCAGCCTACAGCCCGGTTGTGATCCATATCATGTCTGCAGAATATTCTGTCAGTTTCCGCCTCTGTTATTTTTTTAAGGCATTCTCTGTACAGAGCATGCCTTACGATTCTGTCATATCTATTCATTCTTCCCTAACATCCGGTAGAACATGTCCACCTTATCCGCGTCTGTCTGAAAAGCACCTCGTCTGACCACCGTGACGGTCTTGCTGCCCGGTTTTTTGATCCCACGCATGGTCATGCACATATGTTCTGCTTCAATCATAACCATGACACCCTTCGGTGACAGTTCGTCCATAATCGCATCCGCAATCTGTCCGGTCATATTCTCCTGGATCTGCAGTCTTCTTGCGTACCCCTCAACGGTGCGGGCCAGTTTCGAGATTCCAACCACTCTGCCGTCCGGAATATAGGCAATGTGCGCTTTGCCGTAGAACGGAATCATATGATGCTCACACATGGAATAGAATGTGATTCCCTTCTCCATGACAATCTCATTATTCTCCGCCTGAAATGTTTTCTTCAGATGCTCTGCCGGATCCTCGCCCATTCCGGACATAATCTCCTCATACATACGAGCCATACGGTCCGGTGTATCCTTCAGACCTTCCCTGTTCACATCCTCGCCGATTCCCTCCAGAATCAGTCTGACACCTTCTCTGATTTTATTCTGATCAACCATGAGATTTGCTCCCACTCTTTCTTCCCGAATTCTTCTCCCGGTATGCCTCCACCGCATTCTTCAACTGTCCCAGATAAGACAGGGATCCGAATGCAATGATTACCGATTTGCTGTCACTGAGCAGATGCGCCATCTCCACCGCCTCTTCGATACTGTCCGCCGCGGTCACGTTCGGATTGTATTCCCGTACGAGCCGGGCCAGATCAAGCGCATGCAACGCTCTCGGATTGTTGGGCGTTGTTACCGTCACAATACAATCTGCCAGAGCACAGGTTGCCGACACAATGCGGTCCGCTTCCTTGTCCTTCAACATTCCCATTATATAGATTATCCGTCGGTTTGTAAAATGATTTGCGATCTGTTTGCCAAGTTTTTGTGCTGCGTCCGCATTATGAGCGCCGTCAATAATGACAAGAGGATTCTTCGCGATCGTAGTAAATCTCCCCGGCCAGCTTGTTTCGGCAATTCCCCGGTAGACCGCCCGGTTCGGAATCTCCAGTCCGCACTCCCGCAGTGCCAATATGGTTTCCACCGCAAGAGAAACGTTCTCCACCTGATATTCTCCCGCCAGTTGCGTATTCAGGTCCTTCCATGTACCATACCGGAACGTAATCCCATCCGGTCTGCATCTGACCCCGCTGATTGCCGCCGCATCCACAAAACGACTTCTGCAGCTGCATTCCCGCGCCCGTTTCTCAATGATATCCCGCACCTCGTCCTGCTGAATGCCGCAGACCACATAACTTCCGGGTTTCACGATTCCCGCCTTCTGCGTGGCAATTGCCGCAAGCGTATCGCCCAGGTACTGCATGTGATCCATGCTGATGGATGTGAATACGCAGGCAACCGTCGTGGTAATGAGATTGGTTGCATCCAGCGCTCCTCCCATCCCGCACTCCAACACCACATAATCACAGCCCTGCTGCCGGAAATACAGCATGGCAACCGCCGTTTCCACCTCAAAAACAGTGGGATGTCCCATACCGTTTTGCTCCATGGCTTCGGCAGCCTCTGCCACCTCCGTCAGAATTCGCGCAAACATTGCTTTTGAGATGCTTCGATTGTTGACGCAGTAACGCTCCTCATATGCAAAAACCGCAGGCGAGGTATATTTTCCCACCCGATAGCCCGCATATTGCAAAACCGTTCCGATCAGACCGGCCGTGGAACCTTTCCCATTGGTTCCCGCCACATGAATGAATCGAAGATCATTCTGCGGATTCCCCAGACGTTCCAATAATTCCCGGATGCTTTCCAGCCCCGGTCTGCTGCCCAGTTTTGCGATTTTTTCCAGATATTCACCTGTTTCATTCGGTTTCATCACACACGATCCTCGCATAAATCATAATGCATTGCCAATACTATACCACAAAAAGAAGAAAGTGAGTACTGAAAGTGAAACGGAATGCTCTCCATCAATTTGCCAAGGATTATTGTTACTGCGGAGCCATCGGTCTGTTGATCGAGATCGGCTTCACTTCTCTCGGAAGCCTCCGCAACCGGGATTTTCGTATGATGGGGCGAACCTCACCCATTATGTTTCCCATCTACGGAACGGCAGCCATTATCCGTCCCCTTTCCCATCATTGTCACAGCCTTCCGACGATCGCCCGGGGCAGTCTCTATATGTCCGCCATCTTTCTCACCGAATTCACCAGCGGGATGTTCCTGCAGAAACACCATTGCTGTCCCTGGAATTACGGACGGGCCAGAACCAATATATGCTCCGTCGTCCGTATCGACTACGCTCCTTATTGGTTTCTGACCGGGCTGCTGTACGAGCATCTGTTGTCGGGAAAAGCGCAAAAAGGGAATGTCACTGCTCCGGGCAGATAACATTCCCCTCCGATCATTCAATACCCTTATTCCACATCCGCAGGATCCACACCATCCAGTTCTTCTGCCCCGATATTCAGCGTGTTCAGCGTTCTCCGCTTCATCCGCGCCGCCTCAGAAGCCTGCAGGATAAAATCCTTTACTGCCTGGGAATGTTTGATATGGGTGATCTCCAGTACCTTGTCCGTGGTATCACCGGTGTAGCAGACAACCGTACCGATACGCACAATCCGCTCCCAGAAGCTCCGGACCAGTTTCACGTCCTGCACCTTATACATATAGCAGTCATCTTCCACCTTCCGAAAAAAACCTCTGTCAATTGTAATCAAATCTTCCTTGATGATAAATTTCGTGAATGTAAAGGGTAATCCCAGAAACATCCATCTTTTTCTCTCCACAAATTCTGCCATAGCAACCTCCCCGGCAACATATTGTATTCCCTATTATTATACATTCCCCGCCCCGGAATGAAAAGAAGATTTTATGCAAAAACACGTAAAAACCATCGTATTTCAGTTGAAACGCCCCAACTGTTGTGATACAATAACGAAAATAAGTTGAAAGGACATATCCTATGACTGCCAAAGAATGTATTGAAGGACGCAGAAGCATCAGACAATTCACCGATCAGCCGGTGGGCAGAGCTGTGATCCGCGACATTGTCTCTACCGCTTCCTATGCTCCCAGCTGGAAAAATACACAGATCGTCCGGTATATTGCAATCGACGATCCGACTGTGAAGAATCGTATCGCAAATGAGGGACTTACCATTTTCCCCGGCAATGCCAGCCGAATCAACAGTGCTCCTGTCTTGATTGCAGTGACAGCGATCAAGGGAAGATGCGGTTTTGAACGGGACGGTTCCTACTCCACACTCCGTGGCGACTCCTGGCAGATGTTTGACGCCGGTGTTGCCTGCGAAGCATTTTGTTTATCTGCCTACGAACATGGCCTTGGCACTGTGATCCTCGGTCTTTTCGATATTGACACCGTTTCCGGCATTCTCAACATTCCGGAGGATCGGGAATTGATTGCTCTGATTCCGATGGGATATCCGAATGAATCACCGGAAGCTCCGAAACGGAAATCCGTTGAGGATTTGTTATCATTTTGTTAAATCAAACGCGAAGGGAATTTATTCTCTTCGCGTCTTTTATGAATCTAGACTGAAAAGGAGACCTATCACATGAGACACCTAATGAGTCCTCTGGACTTCTCCGTGGAAGAACTGGACAAATTATTCGACCTCGCCAATGATATTGAGAAGCACCCGGATAAATACGCACATGCCTGCGACCGCAAGAAACTGGCAACCTGCTTCTACGAGCCCAGCACCCGGACAAGACTGAGTTTTGAATCCGCCATGCTGAATCTGGGAGGAAGCGTCATCGGCTTCTCGGATGCCAATTCTTCGTCCGCCGCCAAAGGTGAGAGCGTATCCGACACCATCCGGGTCATCTCCTGTTTTGCCGATATCTGTGCCATGCGGCATCCCAAGGAAGGCGCTCCCATGGTAGCTGCAGGCAAATCCTCCATCCCCGTCATCAATGCAGGGGACGGCGGCCACCAGCACCCGACCCAGACACTGACCGATCTGCTCACGATTCGTTCCCTGAAGGGACGTCTGAATAACTTTACCATCGGTCTCTGTGGTGACCTGAAATTCGGCCGTACCGTACATTCCCTGATCAACGCTCTGGTTCGGTACGACAAAGTGACATTCGTGTTTATTTCCCCGGAGGAATTACGTATTCCGGATTATATCATCGATATGCTGAAGGAAAAAGGGATCTCTTACAAAGAGGTAATCAAACTGGAAGACGTCATGCCCGAACTGGATCTTCTCTATATGACACGAGTACAGAAAGAGCGCTTCTTCAACGAAGAAGACTACGTTCGTCTGAAAGATTTCTACATTCTCCGCAAAGACAAGATGGATCTGGCCAAGCCTGATATGCTGGTTCTGCATCCGCTGCCACGGGTCAATGAGATCTCCGTGGAAGTGGATGACGATCCCCGTGCGGTTTATTTCAAACAGGTACAATACGGTGTGTATGTCAGAATGGCTCTGATCCTCACACTGCTCGGTATCGAAGTTTAAGGAGGACACACATATGCTGAACGTAGGTAAAATCGAACAGGGCTTTGTTCTGGATCATATCCAGGCCGGCACAAGCCTGGAATTATATCACCAGCTCCAGCTGGACAAACTGGATTGTACCGTTGCCATCATCAAAAACGCCCGCAGCAACAAAATGGGGAAAAAGGATATCCTGAAGGTTGAATGCGACATCAATCTCCTGAATCTGGATGTCCTTGCGGTCATCGATCATAACATTACCATCAACGTCATACAGAACGGCGAGATCGTAACCAAAAAAGAACTGGTTCTCCCCCGGGAAGTCCACGACATCATGAAATGCAGGAATCCGAGATGCATCACATCCATCGAACAGGAATTGCCCCATATCTTCCTTCTTACCGATGAGGCCAAAGAAATCTACCGTTGCAAATACTGTGAAGAAAAGTGGCATAACAACCTGCTCGGGAAATAGAAGAATATCTGACAGGCGGCATCATTGTTCTTTGACGCAGCTCTTGCGTTTGTTTTTCTTATCGGCATACAGTTCAATGTCCGCCTGTTTCATGATATCATTCAGATTGATGCCGGATTTACAGATGAATTCCTTCGCGCCGGGATTCCAACCTGCCGCAGATTTCCTCAATCTGTCTGTTTATTACCCGGTTTTCACTGTTATGCAGAATACTGTATGCAAACTTCTCACAGGCGGTACTCTTCAGACGCTTCCGCTGTCCGATCTTCTGATTCTCATTCACCAGGGATCCGCAGGAACCTCTGACCACAAGCTCCGAATTGATCTCGCAATCCTGAACCTTCTCTCCCTTCGCCGCCTTCAACGCCTGACGGAATGCGGTCGCTCCCAATTGATATGCACTCACCCGGACCGTTGTCAACGGTGGTTCCATGGACCCGGACAGAACAAAATCATCAAAACCGGTGATTGCAATATCACGTCCAACCTCCAGTCCCCGCCGTTCGATTTCCCGGTATCCGCCGAGCGCCATCATATCATTGGCAAATGCAATGGCCTCTATATCCGGATGCCGGTCTAAAAGTGCACCGACCTCCTCATCCGTATATTCCGTGAAATATCCGTATCCGATATAGGATTCATCATGGGGCAGTCCGTGCGCCTCCATCACCCTGTGATAGACAGCCAGCCGTTCCTGTGCATCATAATTCTGACGGTCTCCGCTGAAAAAGCCAATCTCCCGATAGCCGTGATCCTCCACCAGATGATTCAGGCAATCCTCCAGACCGGAAACGTTGTTCAGGGTAACACTGGGATATCCGTCAATATGATCCTCAATGATAATACAAGGAATCTCCCGGAACATCTTCATAAACTCTTTTTCCGCTTCCCGATCCAGATTGATATAGAATCGGATCGTTCCCATGGAAATAATCAGGGCATCACAATTTCTCCTGTCGATATAGTGGAATATTCCCGTATTCTGATAGTCATATTCCATCGTCGTCGCCAGCATGGCTTTCTCATAGTATGACTAGGCAAACATCGCCGGAAAAAACACCGTCGACGCCCCTTCCTCTTTTGCCGCATGCACGATACCGTTGCCTACTTCATACGCGTGCGGTGCGTCCAGATTCCCAATGATAACACCTATTCTGTATTGTTGCTTCTGTCCCATACATCCCCCTTCTGCCGGTCGTCAGCACCCTGTTTACGCAAAACATTACCCCGTCACATTACATCTATATGAATTGAAGCATCTCCTCTTTCGGAGCCTTACAGCCCGTAACAGATACTGCATGCAGCAAGGGACCTTCGCCCCGGTATCCCTCGAAGGGACCATACGTTACGGTTGCCGATACTTTGATCCACTGTTTGTTCTTCAATTCCGATACTCTATCATATTCACAGGCGTATCCCAGAAATGTCACATCGTCTGCACAGCACGTCATTGCCATCCGTCCCGGAACAAAGTACCCCTCCGGAAACTGATCCGGAATCATTACCTGGGCGACAAAGCAGATTGTCTTATCCGCATACCGCTCCGGATGATCCATGACGTCCATATAGAACACCGCAAACTGCGGATCATTCATCTCAATGACAGACTGCTTCAGATCATAGGGAAGTTCCTCCTCCATAATCTCATTGACTTCTCCGTTAGAATCCTCGAATACGATCTGCGCATCCGGATTGATTACCTTGATGTTCCGCTTATAGGTACTCAAATCCTTGATTCCATCACACCGGTTGAAGATGATCAGTTCTGACTTCCGAATCATCTCTGCCAACAGGGATCTCATATTGGTATAATACGTCGGAAACGTAGAAGCATCAATCATCGTAATCTGCTGTTCCAGCGTCCAATGCCAGGGGAATTTCACATTTTTGTAATTCCACATCCCGTTGAACTCGATGACAATGCGTTCCGGCTTATGCTTCTTCTCCAGTTCCAGCAGATACTGGGTATTGAATGCACTCTCCTCCTCTATCGTCTCCATGATCACACGCGCTTTCTTCAACAGTACAGGATCATACTCCTCCATACCTTCCTCGCACACGATCAGAAGTGTCTTCCCTCTCACCTGGAAATAGGGCTGTGCAATTGTGTAGGTAATAAACTGTGTTTTACCGCTCTCCAAAAAACCATTGATTACATATACAGGCTTCATTTATTCTCTCCCTGAAAAAACAACTGTTCCAGTTTTCCCTCGTCCAGTTTGGAACCGATGACACATAATTTGCCGGTATAATCCGGTTTTCCTTCCCGGACATTCCGCTCCCCCGGAACATAATCAAAATAAATCCAGGTACCGTCCTCTCCCGGAACCATCCCTTTGGCCCGGAGAACCACACCATATGCTCCGCCATCCAGTGCCTCCAGAATGCGGTTGATCCGCTCCTTGGTATATGCAGCCGGCGTCTCTCTGCCCCAGCTTGTGAATACTTCATCCGCATGGTGATGATGGTGATGCCCATGTCCGTCTTCCTCATGATGATGGTCATGGTCATGGCAACCGCAAGTACAGTTCTCATCATGCTCGTGGTGATGGTGCTCATGCTCGTGACCGTGCTCATGTTCATGCGCATCCTCGCCCTCATGGTGGTGATGCCCGTTCGCATCCTCGCCCTCGTGATGATGATCGTGCTCTTCTTCCTCCGCAGGATGATGGTCATGATCGTGACAGCCGCAGGTGCAGTTCTCACCATGCTCGTGGTGATGGTGCTCATTCTCGTGATCGTGTCCGTGTTCATGCGCTTCTTCCTGCTGATGTCTCATCTCCTCCAGCAGTTCGTCTTTCAGACTCCTGCTGCCACTCTCCATCGCCTCTATGATGATATGGCTGTCCAACTGATCCCAGGGCGTTGTGATAATCTTCGCCTGCCCATTGTGCTCCCGGATCATCTCCACAACCGTCAACAGCTTCTGTTCATCCAGTTTATCTGTCCGGCTTAAGACAATCGTTGCGGCATTCTCAATCTGATTCAGGAAGAATTCACCAAAGTTCTTGATATACATCCTGCATTTGGTTGCATCCACCACAACAACGGAGCTATTCAACACAACCTCCGCATCCGTTTCCACATTGGTAACTGCCTTCACCACATCCGATAATTTGCCCACGCCGGAGGGCTCAATGAGAATTCTCTCAGGCGCATATGTCCGGATCACTTCTTTCAGACTGGCTCCGAAATCCCCCACCAGGGAACAACAGATACATCCCGAATTCATCTCCCTGATCTCCACGCCGGCCTCCTTTAGGAAACCGCCGTCAATACCGATCTCACCGAATTCATTCTCGATCAGGACCACCTTCTGCCTGCCCAATTCTTCTTTCAATAATTTCTTGATCAGGGTCGTCTTCCCGGCTCCCAGAAAACCCGAAAAAATATCTATCTTGATCATCGCATTACACTCCTTTGTCATATCGTATTTTATATCATATCACACACACCCGAAAATATCCATGTCATTTCTGTGAAAAACTACTGTCGGAAAGGTGTGGTTCGTCGTTTCCGTGAAAGTTCACTGTCTGTCCCAGACATTATCGTATTCATCCACAATCTGTGATACGGGAACGGCCAGCGTTTCCCCTTCCTTTCCGGCTGCTGCGATTCCAAGCAGATGCTCCTCGGAATCATAGACAGGACTTCCGGACATTCCCGATTCTATGGTCAGTTCGAGTATGAGCATCTCGTTATTCATGTCCGGAACAAACCGTTGTCCCTCCACGCATCCTCCAACAATCGTCTGTCCCGCTCCGGTATCGGACGCCACCAGCCATACATTCGTGGCATAGACCGGAGTGTCCCCCGGATAGGGCACGGTCTGCCCCCACAGGGCCAGCTGCTGCTCCGTGAAGCCTTCCGTACGCATCGTGGCAAACCCCACATCAATCCGGTCTGACAGATGCGCCACTTCGGCAGTTCCTCTGCTTCCGTCCGCAAAGAAAATCTCTGCCGTCTCCCCGAACATCAGAAGATGGGCCGTCGACAGAATAACCATGGTATCCGCCTCCACAGACCATATGACACCGCTTCCCAGATAATCTCCGCATAGAATCTTGACAGCACGCGCTCCGTCCGGCATCTGCACAACCGCTTCGTCCGGAACAGGTTGCTCTGGTATCTGCGCAGACATACCGTCCTTTTCCTCTTCTGGCGGCGGAATATCCTCTGTGCCGGATTGTTCCGGTGCGTTTCCCTTGCCACGCCATGCAGGCAGTACCGCCAGGCAGAAGACGCACCCCAACAGGATTCCCGCCAGCAGAAACGGAAGGATTCGCTGATTCCTTTTTCTGTATTCTTTTCCTTGCATATACTTCTCCCGAAACAATAAGGACAGACCTGCATGGTGCAGAACTGTCCCCTGATTACTGGATACATATGAGCAGAACGATAAGCCGGGTTATGTCGTGAATGATCATCTATCTAGGACTGTTGTTACCAACAGCCTCAAGCGACCTACCAGAAGCTGCCGGGCCGACATTGCTTCTATCTTGGTCTTGCTTCGAATGGGGTTTACATGTGCCCCGCCCATTACTGTGCGGGCGGTAGTCTCTTACACTGCCCTTCCACCCTTACTCCGGATTGCTCCGGGGCGGTATATTTCTGTTGCACTGGCCTTGGAGTCACCTCCACCGGACGTTATCCGGCATCCTGCCCTATGAAGCCCGGACTTTCCTCACCCGGAACGCAGGGTTCCGGCCGCGATCATTTGTCCTACTCATATGAATCACTACCCATATCCTACACGTTGAAACAGCTTCCCCCTACAAACTCTCTTGCGATAGAGTTCTTCGGCAACTGCTCCGTGTCGATTCCCAGGAAATACTCCAGGAACTTCAGCAACCGCTTCGCTTCATCGTACTCCGCCTCTCCGGGCTTAATACTGAACAGCAGCGGCTCCGCAAACTGTTTCAATGCAGACAATTCATAGATCAATGCAGAATTGAACATCTCATCCGCTGCTTCCTGATACGGGAAAATGTTCTCCTCCTCCCCACGTCTGACACTTGGCCACATCTCAATGGTACGCTGTGCAGATGCCCCCCGTGTTCTGGCATCCCGCACCATACGACGCAGCAGTCTGCCATCTGTGGTCGGAATTCTATTATGCTCATCAATATTCAATGTTGTCAAGGCACTGATATAGATTTTGAATTTGCTTTCCATCGGAAGCGCATAGGACATTTTGTCATTCAGGGCATGGATCCCCTCAATCACCAGGATATCATCCTTGCCCAGCGTTTTATAATTGCCGCGGTACTCCCGCATCCCTGTTTTGAAATTGAAGGCAGGGATCTCCACGGTCTTCCCATCCAGCAGATCCAGCATGTCTTTGTTGAACTGTTCCACATCAATGGCTTCAAGACACTCGAAATTGTAATCTCCGTTTTCGTCCCTCGGCGTCTTGTCCCGGTTCACAAAATAATCATCTACCGCAATCGGATGTGGCTTCAGCCCGTGGGTAGACAGCTGTACGGACAGCCTGTGGGAGAAGGTGGTCTTGCCGGATGAGGACGGTCCTGCGATCATCACAAACCGTACTCCGCCGCGGGACGCGATATTGCTGGCAATCTCTGCGATTCTGCGTTCCTGGAATGCCTCCTGGATGAGGATCAGGTCATTCAGTCTGCCTTCACAGATTGCTTCGTTCAGATCGCCTACGGTATTGATGCCCATCTCGTTGTTCCAACTGTCTGCCAGACACAACGTCTTAAACAGATTCTCCCTGGGCACAAAGGGAGTCACCGTTTTCGGATTCTCCTTATCCGGGATATTCAGGATAATCCCTTTCTCATAGGGAAGCAGCTCAAAATACTTCACATACCCGGTACTCGGCAGCATGTATCCGTAATTGTAATCATAGTAGCCGTCCAGTTCATACACATTTACCGTGGACGTTCTCCGGAAACGGAACACCTTGGCTTTGTCCACAAGTCCGTTGCTTGCAAACAGTTCGTTTGCCTGATCAATCGGATAGGATCGTTTCACGATCACCATATCCCGGGCGACATACTCCCGCATCTTCTCTTCCACCGCTTTGACAATCTCCGGTGTAACCACGCCGTCTCTGCCGGGTGAACAGTAGTACCCGTTTCCCAGGGCGAAATCGATGCTCAGATTCGTATCCGTCTGTTTGCCGATCACCTCGTGGAACGCTTTTACCAGCAAAAGAGTAGCTGTTCTGGCATAGGTTTTGGCTCCGATCTTATCCTTCAGATCGATAAACTCCAGTTTGCAGTCCCGGGTGGCTATCTTGCGAAGTTCCTGAATCTTCCCGTTTACTCTGACCAGGGCGATCATACCGTCATACCGGTTCTGATATTCCTCAGCAATGGTTTCATAGATAATCCCCTTCGGATAATCCTTTACCTTGTTTCCGATCGTAATCTTGATCATATCCTCCATACGCATTCCCTCGCTTTCTATTCTGTATCATGCATTCCGCGATTCTCTGTCGCCAATATCATTCCAATCTACTGTATCACACAGGGGGATGTTTCCCTGGCACATAGTATCTCTATGTCCGGAATCTGTT